>JAQVYP010000006.1 GCA_029004655.1 Oscillospiraceae bacterium
TTTGTTTCACACAATTCCTTTAAAAGCATAAGGTTGTTCGGTGAAGCGATATAATATATCATTAACTAACGTCTCCTTTCTATTGTACTCTCTGCGTTGCCTGCGGCAAAGTAACGCTTGGAATTTCTGTATTTATTTCTTTTTTATGAGATTTTCCGAAAACACAATAAAGAAGCAGAGATACTAAAATTATTATGTATATACATATTTCAAATACATTTTGTTTTTTATTCATTTAGATAGCCTCACTTCCATAATGCCCACGCACATTTTGCCTCATTCGCAACAAGGGAGGCACTCCATTCCTGTTGACTTTTTTCACGGCTGTTCGGATCGTTTACAAGAATTTTTCCGCTTTCTGTAATACCTCGAAGCACTATGAAATGACCGTTATTTGTAAAATGCCCTTGTCCCATACTTGCAATGATTGTTTTTCCTTCACGCAGTTTTGCCGAAAGAACAGATGCAGATGGGCTTAGTTCTTCACATTTCAGTCCCCAATTTCTTGCTCCTGCCGGAAACAAACTCCAAGCACTTCCGACACCCTCAACTCTGTGACCGTGTGCGTAGCTCCAATCAGCCATTGTTTTTGGATTTATGCCTGTATCACCTGTAAGACCTACAACCACCATTGCAAGGGAAGTAGGACCGCAGCCGCTTGAACCTATCGTGCCGCTTTTCCCATAGGGAAAGTTCTTCCACCGAGTATCCCATTGAATAAAGAGCGGTATTTCACTTGCAGAATATTCTCCTGATATATCAATTACTGCATCTCCACCGATATACCCGTATTCACTTTGAAGATTTTGTGCATAGACCGTATGTTCCTCATTATTAAAAAGATTACTTAAAACCTCAATAGGATTTGTTACAATATAATAAGCCATAGACAATATCATAACGACTGAAATAATCGGTATGAGTGCTATGGCTATTATTCTTTTTCTTGTTTCTTCATCTTTTACAACCTGAATTGCTATTTGTGCAACAAGTTTTGCTGTAGCCGGATCGATAGTAACCACCTCCTGAAAAAATATTAACCTTGTACCAAATTGGAACAAGGTTAATATCTGTTTTTTATCTGCCACCGCCACTTATGTATTTCAGTTTGTGTTGCAGGTCAAACTTAACGCTCAATCTTTTTGCACCGCAGCAGAATAGAGCAACAGCACGCTTTTTGGCAAATAGCAGTTCTTTTTCTGCTTCAGTCAGATTATATAACTCACATAATTCTTTTAAGTTTTGTCCGTCTGCTCCAAACAACACCTTATAGCACGGAATATCAAGAAGTGCTTGACCGTACATTTTGATTGACGGATCAAGAAAGTCAACAACACTGTGTGAAATAATCATAAGTCCTGCCTCATATTTTCTTGCACGTTTAGCACAGTTTCTAAGGAATACAAGTGATTGCGGTACTTTGTTATCAATCATCAGATATGCCTCGTCACAAATAAGCATTACTTTTTCAGTTCTGTCATTACTCATTTGTTCCCATGCCCATGTAAGAATATTAAAATACTGTGTTTTAATCAGCTTTTCACTGCTGTTTTGAAGTGCGTGGGTATCAAGGCAAATAAATCTTGAATCAGGCTTTATACTTGTTTGATTATTCCACAAAAAGCTATCCTGACCGATTGCTGCATTTTCAAGCAAGCACGCAAGTTTACGGTAGTTATCGGCTTCCTCTGCATGAACATTGCTGTCTCTTGATTTTTCAATCAGATACACATACAAATCCTTTATTGTCGGATAACGTTCAACCTTTGTATCTTTGATTTTCATAGTAAGTGTAATTCCAAACTTTTCGTAAAGCTCACGAAGTGCTTTATTCAGATAAGCATTTTCATAATCATCAATATCGGATAAATACAGTCCGAAAAAGATTTCAAGTGTTTTCATGTGAAGTGCTAAGTCGCCCATGCCTCCGGTATTTTTTTCTTTCAACCTAAGACTATCATTTTCCTCATACTCTCCGTTTTCCTCATCATCGTCATCGGGAATAGGACGTATTTCAAGTGGATTGATTTTTCCTCCGGCACCGCCGCCGACATCTATCCAGTCACCGCCGATGTCACGAGTAAGTTTTTTGTACTCGGACTCCGGATCAATTATAATTATTTTTGTACCTTTGGCATATTCCTCGGTTATGATATGCTTTGCTGTTGCTGATTTTCCTTGCCCTGCAACACCCATTATAACCCAATTTGAATTTGTTCTGTCACTATGACGAAGCCACGGATCAATAGCAACCATACCTCCTGAAATATCCTTTGCAAAATAATATCCCTTGCCATCGGAATAGGCAGAGGAGGCAAATGGAAAACCGCCTGAATATGTAGATATAGGCATCATCTTACGGCATACGCTTTCAACCTTTTCATTTGGAATATGATACGGTGAAATAGCCTCATAAGCGTCCTTTTGAAGATTTGCAAGACCTCTCGCTTTGCATTTAACGCTTGCAACTGCCGTTTCAATTTGTCTGCACCTATGCGGAAACTGTTCCTCATCATTTGTCGTAACCATAATTACATTTGAAACAAAGCCGACCGTTTCACCGTTTTGGTCTATTTGCTGCATTATATTTTCGCCTTGTTCTACAGCTTTTAATGCTCTTTGCCTTACAAGTGGATCACGAGCACTTTCCGCTTCACCTGTTTTCTGCCTTATTGTAGATGAAATATTTTGAATAAGCTCGCTGTTATCTGTCGGCGTAAAGGTCTGACAAACAACCGTACTCGGCATATTGTTTATTTTAGTAAGCCAGCCGACACCAACCTCCGGCGGATATTTTATGATACCGTACATTTTTGCAACGTTATCACCGGCATATAAATAATTTCTTTTAAACTCTAAGCCCATAGGGGTAATGACATTTAATATTGCTTCATTTACCTCGATAGGCGCTGTATTATGCTTATTTTTCTGCATTATATTTTACCTCCCATAATCGTAATTGACGGCAATATTTCTCCGTCCTCAAAATGCGAATAGCTTGGATTTGCAAACAAATTACATAATTGCACAATCTCATTATCCGATAAAATACTCACATCACGCTGAACACACGAAAGCTTTGAACAAAGTTCCTTTGCACGCTCTATAATATCATCATGGCAACCGTCATAATACTTTTCCCAGATGATAAAATAAAACTGTCTTTCAATTACATCGCCTGAAAGAGCAAAGCCGTTTATTGTTTCGATACTTTTTTTAAGAAGTTCTTTTTGCTGCGGTGTTTCAGCAACCATATATGCGTCGGTTAAATCATCAATTAACCCACTTATATTTACAGGACGGGATATTGCAAAAAACTTAAACGGCTTTTGCTCGGTAGATAATTCTACCGACAGATTCCGTATAATAGATTCCTTTTCAGCTTCCGAAATAAGCTCTAATGCTATAGGCGGTACTCTTATATACGCAAACACATGACCGTCTTTAGTATAAAGCACGCTGTTTTTTATATCTTTTACATTAACAAAATCATTTGCCGTTGTCACTCTCGGGTTGATTTGGGTATCCGTCTTTTTATTCCTAAATTTATCAAGCAATACCATTAAAAAAGCTCCTTTCTGCTTACGTAGCTGTATTTTTTCTGCGTTTTTGAAAATGCGATCATATTTTTAGCATAATCAACCACGCTTTGATTTGTTGCATCCTTTGTCAGTATCGTGACAGAAGCAGCACAGGTAATCAAAATTGATGTAATGAGTATAGGCAAATTCTGATGAATAAGATAAATCAAAAATGAAATCATTCCGACAACTGCCGTTATAGCTACTGTCTGCATAAGCTGCATAAAGCCGAAACCATTAAAAATTTCCGAGCGGGTTTTTACGCTTTCGGGAATATATAAATGTGCCATAAATTTAAATGCTCCTTTCCATAACCTTGTTCCAATTTGATATAAGGTTACATTTCTTCGTCATCTTGATCATCAACTTCAATTTCGTTATGTTCAAAAGCATCTATCGCCGTATCATAACGTACCCTTAATTCCTCTGTATCTTCCTTTGACAGACAATCCACTTCTTCAATATATCCGTACTTTAAATTATCTTCATAGTTCAAGCCGTTTTTAACATCATCTGCAAACTGAAAATACCCTGCATCGTTGCATAATCCTTTATACTCCATATTGCCGAGCAATATTTCTCCGGCTGTTGCAACTGCCAAAGCTTGTTTATCCGATGTTGCCAAAATAACCTTACTGCTGCTGTGTTCTTTCCATTCGTTGCATGATTTTAATAAGTATATATTTTTCATAGCTGTTCCTTTCCGCAACCTTGTTCCAATTTGATACAAGGTTAAAAATATGATATTACCAAATCTTTAATTACCCATACAAGCTCATTTACTACAACCGCTATAAGCGAATTTTTAAGTCTGCGTTTATATGTGCCTTGTTCTTCCTCAGAAAACATAAGCCGTATGCAGCAATAAATTATTCTAAAGCCGAGTCCGGCTCTGAGTATAATAATTAAAAGATTTGACAGTTCATTTATTGTATTCATTTTTTCACCTACTTCTTTATAACCGATTTTGCCATTTGTACCATACGGGTTGTATGATAAACGGTATTCATCGGATTACCACCACCGCTTGATATAAGCATAAATTCTTGTAAGAATTTCGGCGTTTTAAGTGCTAACATCATTGCGGCAATACCCCAAAACACATGAGCGTTCAGCATCAGTCCGACAGACATTTTCGCAAGGGAAATTTGTACTACAACCGTAAATGTACTTTGAAAAAACTTCTTTATGTATGAAGCAAACACACCCTTATCATTTTCCAAAAGTCCCGTACAAGCGATAGGCACGCCCATTCTTAAAACCAATATTTCCATACCTCGCATTAGAAATTGGATGTATAGGAAGAAGAAACAGATAAAAAACACAAGCGATACTATTGCATTAAACAGATTAAGTGATGCCATTGACATTACCTGATTTGCAAAGCTTGTAGAAAGACTTCCCGAAAGTGAATTTAAAATCTGATTTGTCATATCTTCAGTTGCGTCTGCCAGCCAATTGTAAAGGGTCGGAAAAGATACTGCAACTACAATTGCTCTTAAAAACTTTGTTACGAGGTTTAACGGATCAGAATCGGGATCGCCGTCTTGCCATAACACATATGAATCAAATGCACGCTTCAAAAATTTTAAAACAATCAATGATATACCGAAATTAAAAAGCACATCAAAGGTTGCTTGAAACCCACTGCCACCGAGCAGCGTTGTCATATACTGCTCGGCATGAAGGGCAATGGGTACAATGGAATTTAAAACATCATTTACATATTCAAGTGCTACGGTTAAAATGGCGGATATAAGTGCAATAAGTATGACTTCCATAAAACCGCCTCACTTTCTTGATTATTGATAATAACCGACAAGCACATTGATAAGTACAGATGCAACAACCGCACCTATGCAGGAAACAATTGTAACTACAATTCTGCTGTTCCACTTCTATGACGATAGGTAAGGCTTTGATATTATCTCTGCCTTTTCCCCCGTCCCAAACCGTGCATGACAGTTTCCTGTCACACGGCTTTCCATCGGAATTTACACGTTTTACAGCTTACGCAATTACAACCTAAATTTCTTCTCTATTAGCAAGTATTCTTAGTTTATTAACCTTTTTGAGCTGTTTTTCACTTATTTTAAGAATTTTCAAGTATTGTGAAATCAACTCTTTATTTACGGAATGTATCAACCTATGCACCATAGTTGTAACAATCGTCAAATTCATATATCCGTCCTTGCCTCCGATTGATGTCGGGATTTTGTGATGAGTGTGCATATTGCCTATTTCCAATATCTGTCCCGTTACCGAACATTTTCCATGTTGGGCTGAATATAGGGACAGCCGATTATCGTTATATTCAATACTCCTGTTTTTAACAGGGTTTCGCATTAAATACTTTAGAATATCGGTATTTACACATTCTAAATTCTTATGAATTTCACTTCTTCCCGAAACGGTGTATTGATTAACCGTTTTCTTTTTGAACATAGGATTTTTATGCTGTACAAATCCTATAGGAGCAAGTGCGGTATTATGAATATACCTTAACTGACTGCTACTGCCGTAAATCTTTCTAATGCAATCGGCTAAATGCTTTCCGTTTGGTTTAAGTTCACTTTTAAATCTTGCTTTAAGGCTCTTTTTGACTGAAAAGGCGATTGTGGAGAAATCATTTGAAACGTGGGTTGCTTTGCAATAGTAATTATGAGTTCCCATTACAAAAGCGTTATATCTGTTTACCACTTCATAACCCATAGCAGAATTTGCAGGATTTTGTATTTCTCCGATATACTTTTTTGATATTTCTTTAATTTTAATTTTAGCTTTATCCGAAATGTGAGAAATAACAGCATATTTTTGTTGTTCGTTTTTGTCTTTACCCTTTGGGTGAAGTTTTAGCTTAAATCCAAGAAATTCAGAATACTCACGCTTTAGATTGATTATTTTGGATTTTTCTTCGCTGATGTCAAGACCTAAACGGTCTTTTAACCATTGCTTTGTTGCCACAAACATTTTAACAGCGTCCTGTCTTGTGCGACAAAAAATTTTAAAGTCATCTGCATACCTTACTCCGTAACATTCCTTGAGGTTTGTTTTTCGGAGCTTCGTATATAGTTTTCCTTTATCCATAACACCGTTATCCTTACGGAAATAGGCTTTATCATTATGGGTTTTAATATTTTCCCATTGACTTGCTATCCACCAATCTAATTCGTTCAATACGATATTGGATAAAAGCGGTGAAGCAAGCGAGCCTTGCGGTGCTCCGAATTCCGGAAAACCTATGCCTGCGACTTCTGCTTTGAGCATTGCGGATATAATAGAAATCAGTTTTTTGTCTCTGATACCCAAAGTCCATATCTGTTTAAGCAGCTTGCCATGATTAATATTATCGAAAAATCCTTTTATATCAATATCTACAACGTACTGCAATTTATCTATTTGCATAAATTTGTAGCATTGAGCAATAGCGTGTTCTGTACTTCTGTTAGGTCTGAAACCGTTATTTCTTTCATGAAATTTTGCTTCACAGACAGGTTCTAAAACTTGTATAATACATTGTTGTATGAGCCTGTCCGTGATTGTAGGTATTCCGAGCGGTCGCATTTTTCCGTTGCTTTTGGGTATTTCAACTCTGCGCACCGCTTGTGGTGTATACCATTCAAATTTCTTTCTCACAAATTTAATAAGCCGTTCATCTTGCCATTTTTCTAAGTCTTTTATCGTCTTTTTGTCTACGCCTGCGGTTTTGCTTCCTGCATTCTTTTTCATATTCCGAAATGCAAGCCGTATATTTTCATCAGAAACAATATATTGCATAAGATTTATAAATACCTTGTTATCAAGGCTATTCTGATACAACATATCCTGTACAGCTTGAAAATCATAATATTCCGCATTGCGTAATTTTCGCCGTTTTGCTTTTCTTTCGGTTGTCAAAGTCGGATACTCTCCTTATAACAGGATTTCGCCTTTCTTAGTCATACTCGAACCTTTGAATTTTGCATAACTGTAAGTTTATATAAATTCTCGACTACAGTCCATCCCTCCACTGCTTACTTATTCACAGTTTCACAGGTACTATGACTGCTCTTTCAGTTGGATTAAAATATGTTATACGGATTTTTCGCCGTTTTCCATACTAACGCTTCAAAGCGTGCAATCGCTCCACGTTCCAACCTTTCCACGTTCCGATATTTCTATCTGTGCATATATCCGTAGGTCACTCCTATAAGCCTGTATGCTTGATATTGCCTATAACAATATAAGGTATTTCATAAACACAACTTTTACTTTACCTCACATACTCCGCACTAAGGCGGCAACAGCATTTTCTACTGTTTAATGGTTTAGACCTGTACATTCAGAGTTTTGTCAGTAGCTATTCGCTACATTCTAACCATAGATATTTTATAGAACCCCGACCTATCACTCACAATCACCTCTGATTTGCTTTTGCCTTAACGGTGTATCTTTTACAATACTGCCGATAAAGCGAGTGTGTTCAGCCGACTTCAACGGGCTGCATCAAGGATAAGTAATTGCATACCGTCCTTTTTGCCGTAGTATCAGGCGAGCGTTTCAGGGCGTTACTCCGTCATTCCACTCATCGAAATATCAGTTAGTAAATATAAATATTTACCGCTGTTTTTACTCTGATTTAAGCTTATGCCGAAATCAGATTGTACAGCAACGCGTCGCTGCACTGTGCTCCATCTCGTCACTCATACCTTTACGAATAAGGTAATAGATTATGAGCATCACCGACACGGATGGTGCAAGCACCAAAAGCCATGAGGTGGCGTCGGATATAAGCTTTGTTGTACCTGTGGCAATTTTACTGCCCGAAAGATTTCCGGCAGCGTAAGCCCGTGTACACATTGAAGTAATACCGAATGTTAATGCCGAAAAAGCTCCTTTAATTTTGCGGCTGAATGTTTTTTGTGATTTCATCTCGAATATCTCCTTTACTTTTATTTTTTTTTACATCATTAGGAATGTGTGGTGTTCCAAACACTCCGGGGGGCCTTACATCACGCTTTGGCGGAGAGAAAAGTATATTCCAAATACCCCAAAGTGGCTGATTTTCAGTACATAGCCGAACGGGACGGCGATTTTCTCTTTCTTCTCTTACACGCCTGTTGTGTTCTTCATCTCCGAGTCCGTACATTTTATTAAAATACCATTTTGCCAAATCGGGCGAACGCATCATAGCAGGGTACGAACGTGTTGTCACAAGTGTAAACGGTCTTTTAATACGGTTTATCTCATCAGGTGTTAAAAGTGGCCTGCCTGTTAAGTTACTGCTTGCACTGATGTTTCCGGGGTTAAAGCCCGCACCGTTATACTGCGTACTGTGTGAGCTTGTGGCAACAGTGTAATTACCAAGCTTTTCACTCATCAGCTTTTGTGTCGCAGGATCATCTGATTGCAGATAAATCCACATATGGCAGTTACTTTTAATAGTAGTGGAAGGCTTATCGCCGTATTTATCTTCAATTTGTGCATTGTCCTGTACAAACAGATTAAACCGTATCCCACGTCCTGCACCGACCGTCAGTTTGTTTGAGAAGTCCGGTATTTTCATGAAGTTTCCGAACTCATCAAGATTAAAATTAACTCGTCTTTTAAGTCTGCCTCCGCGAATGTCCGCAATTTCAACAAGCCGTTCATATATCTGATTTATAAAGAGTGCTGCCAGACTGTAATAGGTTGTTTTTTCATCAGGCAAAATGATAAAAAGTGCTGTCTTTTCCTGATCCATACTTTCAGCAGATATTTCACTTTCATTTGTCATGTCACTTATATACGGGTTTGTGAAAAGTCTGAGTGTTGTAAGTGCTGATGTAAAGAAGCTGCCTCTTGTTTTTGACGGTGCAACTTCGGCTATTGCCAGAAGCGCCCTTGCAGGATGGTTTTCAGAAAGATTTTTTGAATACTTATTAAGAAGTAAATCTCCGTCAACGGTTTTACACATTTCGGCAATAAAATGGTACACATTGGTAAGATTTTGAAATTCGGGATTATTTTCATTATCACATACCACCGCCATAATCGCCGCACCTATAATTGCCTGTTCGCCGTTTGACCATATCTTCTCGTTATGCGAATCATCGGGCACAAGCGAATTGGTAATATTCCAAGCGGCGTCTATTGCTTTAGGAATGTTTTTCCCTTTAACATAGGTACTTACATTTTGTAAAAAATTATATCTTGAACTTTTAAGAGGGTTTTTAAAGTCAAGTGTCAATACTTTGTAACCCAACCGTTCCAAAAAAGGATATGTATATTGATACAATTCACCTTTCGGATCACTGCAAATAATATTTTCTCCTGCAAGCGCCTGAATACCTATACTTTGAAGTACAACGGTTCTTGTTTTACCGCTTCTTGTTGCTCCGATACACAGTACATGGCTGTCATCACCGATATAGAGTACATCTTCACGAAAAAAAAATTTATATCTGCCGATTACGGCGCCGCCTTTTTTAAAAAGAGGTATTGTCAAATCAGGTGGCTTAGTAAATTCTGATTTGGACGGCATCTTCATACGATTTAATATATTCATCATACCTTTCAGCCCCTTTCATCATAAGGTAGTCAGATTTGATTTTTTCTTCATTTTCCTTAAATTCACCGGGATAGTTTTCCTTATACTTCTCGAAAAAAGCTGTCAAATCATCATTCGTAGCTTTTTCATCTTTAGCAAGTTTTTCTATAGCTTTTTGCTTAAGCATTCCTTTTTTTATACTGCTTTTAAGCATTGTTATATTACTTTGCGTATCAATCATAATGCTTTTAAGCTCGTCTGTGCCACCGTATTTTTCAACAACCGAGTTATACTCGTTTGTCAGCTCTGAATCCGACACGGTTATGCCGAGTTTTTTCATTGCTGTATCAAAGGCTTTATCTTTTCCGATACTCTTAACGGCATTATCCATATTAATTCTTTGCATAGCCTCATACTTATATATATTTTCACCGTCAACGCTTCCTATTGGAATAAGGTATGATACATACACCCATATAAAGCTTACAAACAGTGCTCCGAGAATAAATGCAAGGGCTCTTATACGCATATTATTTAATTTGATTTTCATAAACTGCTACCTCCGATTAAAATACTGATTAGATATCCAATATACAGATATGGCACAAAAGCAACTGTTTTACCCTCTGTAACTTTTTTATTTACAAGCATCATATACACGCTTGTCACAATAATAGAGAAGAATATGATAAGCGAATATGCACGGCTGCAAAGAAACAAAAGAAATATTATTTCATAATCTCCTGCACCGACATATCGTGAAGCTGTTATGCTTGTTAAATAACACATAGCAGCAAACATCAAATATATCGCTGTGTTTATAGCTACGCCGGGCATTGCAAATTGGTAATTAATTAGTTTAATAACTGCAATACAAATAATTCCCGCATACACAACAAGACTGTTTGTATATTTATCGTGCATATCGGAAATTGCATTGTAGCCAAGAATGATAACAGCAATATATGCCATGATTTTTTCCCACATATCAAAGCCGCAAATGGCGACAACTCCACAGCCGAAACCCATAAGCAGTTCAGCAAATAAATGATTTGTTGAAATTTTTTCTTTGCAATATCTGCATTTGCCACGTAGGGCAAGAAAGCTTATAACCGGAATCAGTTCAAACCATTTAAGCTCATGTCCGCAAGCATCGCAACGAGATCGACCGCTTACCCAATTTTCCCTTGAAACCGTAACATTGAAAAAGCTGCCGAGGCAAAGCCCCAGCAGCATACTTAGTATTATATATATCATTTTTTCAGCTCCTAAAATGTAACCTTTGTCACTCCGTTATTTGATGGCGGTGATATTACTTTTATGGTCACATATATTGTTTTGTCACCAACATAAAAGGTTTTATTATATGTTCCGGCAGTTAAATTTTCAGGATAGTAACAGTACCAATTAAAATTCTGACCGTTTGAGTAAAACCTAACATAACTGCTTCCGAGTCCGTAATCATATGTACTGTAGGTTGTAAGTGTTGAGCCCGTATTTTGACTTCCGCTTATATATCCCGTTTTTTTAAGTAAAACAATATCATTCAGCCGTATTGTATTCATTTGCTGACGAAGGCCGCTGTCAAGCTTTCCTGAATCTATGACATTGTTTTTGATGTTATATCCAATCGGCAAATCATCTTTTGAGAAGTCAATCTTACTCTGTGCAATTTCTGTATCTGTTTCATTTGGTGGGGTAATGTATTTTTCACCAATAGTATCATTTCCTGTGATTTCTCCGGTATCAGATTCCTGAACAACCGCAACTCTGTAATACTCTTTTGCCCAATCCCTTGTTACCATATTAAGCGAAACTATAAACTTACTGTTATTCACGGCAAATGTAATTAAATCATATGTGTCAAAACTGCTCCCGAAATATGTGGAATATCCTGTAGGACCCGTAGTCATCAATGTTCCGTCACTTTTATATATGTTGTACCACATTTCATACATTCCGCTTCCAATTCCCATCCAGACGGCGTTAACATATCTTCCGTCTGGAAACACATTATCAGGACATCTTCCAAACCAAGATTTTGTCGGTGCAACGCTGGCGCTTGTAAAGCTTGGTTGATTAAATGTACTGTAATTATAATAATATCCGTTTTGTCCCGGGTTAGGTGCATAAATTATTTTTAATGTAATATCATTTTCTTTTATCATATCACCATTAACATCAAAATAAATGTAATTAAGTTTTTGCCAATAATAACTTGAATTATTTTCATCCCTCCAATACAATGCAGAATCTCCATCTTGATTCCTAATCACAACCAATTTATTGTTATAGGCTGCTAAATTCCAATTTTTATAGATTTTGCTGTCTAATGATATATTGCAGATTGTACCATCCTGTAATATAATAATATTGTTTCCAATTGCCATTTTGGGTGTGGAATATCCCTTTGAGGTATAGGAAGAGTCATCAATGTCAATTAAATTTTTAACACTAACTGCTGACATATATGTATAGTTTGTTGGTATTGTTTTTGTTTTATACAAAGTCATAATGCCATTATTGCATTTATATATATCAATTTTTTGATAATAATAGTAACGTGAAGCAGAAGAGTCGTAGGTATACGGCTGACTGATATTCATATACATGTTATCTGTGTCAGGAATTTTATAGTATGATGATATATTAATGTTTGAAGAAAATCCTTCTTTATATACTGTATATCCGTTACCCGTGGTAACAGATGCTGCCGGCACTCTATCGGAAGCACCATAACTTAAAGTACCATTTCTGTACAAATAAGGCTGATAAAGTGTAGCTTGTGTTGAGCCATCCTGCATATAATAGTAATAGTTACGACTTCCTGATGAATATCTTTCACATCCTCTATATAAAACACCATTATATATAAACGGATATCCTGCTAAAGCATAATCAGCATTTTCCGATGTTTGAAACAAATTTCCGTTTTTGGTTATGAAATAATATTCGTCATATTCTGTATAATTTGAATTTGTATATTTTCCGTTTGGATTGATTATATAGCAAGGCACTTCATAACCATTAGATGTGTAATAAGAAGAATTAATTTGTGAAGATATGTCAACAATATTGTTCCCACGATCCCAATAATAGCCGTTGTAGGTTACTCCTTTAGAAAGAATGATAAAGTCATCATCTGTCATTAAAAGCACATAATAGTATAAATCACTTAGATCTTTATTTCCGTTATAACCACCATCCGTTACTTTGCCCTCGCAAATTCCGAGATAATAATTAGCCCCAAGCTGTTTAAGAGGATACAGTTCAAATTCATTTTTATCCATTGCTTTATAAATTCTAAGCTCATCATTTGTTATGCCGGATGTTATATTTGGAGATTGCGTCCATAATTCATAGTTTCGTGCAGACTTTTCTGCTGCAAAGACTGAATCAAATGATAAACATGTAATTGAAACAGTTAAAATGCACAGTAATGCAAATATTCTTTTCAAATTGCTCACCTTCCTTTTTTTGCTTCATTTTGCAGTTGTTCATTTGCTTTTTCCGATTTTATCAAATCTTTAATTTCATCATCTGTTGAAACAGATGATTTTATGTTTAAGCGTTTCAAATAACAATACATTCCGGAAAACTCAAACGGTTCTTTTGTGTATTCACCATCTTTAAGGCTGTCAAATACAGTTTCTAACACCTCATTTCCTATAACGTTAAAATACTCACCATCCTCGTCTTTTTCCATCATAGGCAGTGTTCCGTTTTGAATTTTCTTGACATCTGCTTTTTCGCCGTATTTATCAATATATGCCTTGCACTCATCATAGGTATTAAAGAGGATGAATATTGATTTTTTTACATCAAGCGTACTGCCGAGCATTTCACGGTAGTTTTTTATTTCTTCATCTGTCACCGTAATATTTTTTGTTAGTTTATCAATCTTTTCCTCCTGAATAGTTTCCATTGTGAACTGTTCCATAAGAGCCTTATCATTTTTAATTTCGCTTACTGTAATACCGTAATTCTTTGAGTATTCCTTAATTTTGTTTTCAAGTCTGCTACCGCCGCCTCCTGACAGACAAGCAACCAATACTGCAAGTATTCCCAAAGCTACAACACCTCCGCCGCAAATCAGTATTTTTACTTTGCGCTGATTCCATTTAATTTTTTTCAAAACTATTCCCCCTGACATTAAATTTGTATTTTATGTTTTTACCTAATTTGTTTCCTGATATATCACTTAAATTTGATTTTACAAAAATGAAATTATCACCCTCGTTCCAAATAGTTTGAGGTGATATAACAAGTCTGTTTCCGAAAACTTCAACCTTTGCAGAAACAATATCACCGTTTCCGTTTTCATTCCTTGATACAAAAACATTGTTTTGTGCCTGATACGAATTAATTTCTGTATCAAATTCAATTATGATAGGCTTATACTGCTTAACCCCTGTATTTTGTGAATACAGAGTAAAGTGGGTTGGGTTATATTTTGATTCAAACTCATATACTGCAAATTGCTTGTAATTTGATGAATATGCCTTAACCGTGTATTTTCCGCTTTCGTTAATTGTAACATTACCGTTTGCATCAACCACAGCGCCGGAAGGATATACAGACCATTTAACACTTCTTTCGGTTGTGTCAGCAGGAGCAAAGGTTGCATTAAACTTAACTGTATTTCCTGTTTCAAATACAGCGTCCTCCGGCGGTGAGATACTAATGCTGTCAGGGTATCTGACATACGGTATAATCTTAACCGTTATATAGTCCTGTCTGCCGTTATCACGGCTTACGGCATAAATCTTTGCTTCACCTTCCTTGATACCTTTTACAACACCGTTTTCGTCAACCTCTGCAATATCCTCATCTGATGTTTTCCAGCGTATGCGTTTATCTGTCGCTGTATCGGGATAATTTTGTGCTATAAACTGCTTTGTCTGCGATTGCATAATTTCAACCGTTCTTTTAACCTCAAGTTCTCCGTCATAAATTGTAACACGCTTTACTGCAATATCATTTTCTCCGTCCGAATAATCATCTTCATTATCAGATACGTTAACAGTTACATAGCGTATTACATTTCCGTTATCGGCAGAAACCTTTATCCTTGCCGTTCCGTATTTTCTTGCATACACAACTCCATCCTTATTTACTGTTGCAACTGAGGTATTCAAACCTTCAAAGCTAACCTCCTTGTTTGAAGCATTTTCGGGGAGAATATCATATTTAATAGTTGCTTCCTCATAACGGTCAAGATAAATATTATCTCTGTAAAGGTCAATATCGGTAACGGCAATTTCCTTTGATTTTATAACTGTAATTTTTATTGTATCTGAAATATCCGTATTTTTTACTTTTACGGTAATATCTGCTGTTCCGACTTTCTTTGCAATGATTGTACCAATTGCGGCTGTTACAATTTCGGAATTGCTTGATTCATATGTAATCTCATAATTTTCAGCATTGTTAGGTGTAATATACAGCTTTAATTTCTGTGTTTCACCGACAAGCATTGATGTGTCTGATACCGACATTTGTATTGATGTTACTGCAATACTGTCCTCCGCATAAGCTGAATATCCGCTAAGCAATGAACACATCAGCATTATAGAAATTAGTTTAATAAATTTCAATTGTAAATACCTCCGAATCCTTTATATAAATTCCGTCAACGCTTCCGTCTGAGATTAAAAATATAATAAAAACACGGCTGCTTTGGATAAAATCAAAAAACTCTCTTTCCTTATCCAAAAGTTTCAGCCGTGTTTCATAGGGAATAACCTCTTTTGTCATATCTTGGGCTATGCAAACATACTGCCAATAAGCGTCATCTGCATTTTCATAAGATTTTTTGTAATCTACATAACCGCCGATAAGTGATATTTTTCTGTGAATACTGTAAAAGGCTATCGGTTCAAATTCCGCAGAATATCCCGACAGCCCTCCGAGCACCTTACACATATTAAGCTTTCTTCTGTAATCCTCCGACATATATATCTTGTCAAGAGAAAAATCAGCCTTTCCGCTGTCTATCTCCGAAAGAGTAAGAGGAGCAAAGAGATTGGCATAAAAGCTGTCAACAGGCGATGTATCAATGTATTCTTTCTTTTCAACAACAAACCTTTCGCTGTATAAATTTGCTATTGACTCAAGATATGATATGTCAGCATTTGTATCACGCCCGTAGCCTGATACAAATCTGTCATCTGGTTTAATTCCCGATATATCAAATGCAAAAGCAGCTCTGCTCAGTGCAAATGAAAATATCAAGACAAATGCAATGATTTTTTTCAAATCGGCACTTCCTTTCTTGAACCTTGTTCCAAATTGGTACAAGTTTAATTGATAAATTTAAACACATCATTGTTTATTCCCGAACTTTTGTCGCGCCTTGTGCCTATATAGTATACAGTAGCAGGTCTTGTTTCCTCAATGGTTACGGTGTTTCCGTCCTTTTTTGCTGTAATATCAGACGGGTTTACAATGTCAGATGTATCAATGCGTTTACTTGCCGTGGAAATGTTTCCGGCAGGATCGGTATATATAGCAGTCACAACACACGGCTTTGTTACAGGGGATATTGCAGATGTATAATTTGTGTATCGTCCGCCGCCCATATCACCGTCATATACAATTTTGTATTCTCTCTTATAAAGAGATTTTATGTAGCTACTGTTTAAACTCGGTGCAAGCGTTTCATCGGGATATGTAATGCTAACCGATTTACCGTTTGTAATGCTCGATACTGTTATTTCAGGTACAGGCGGATTATTTCTTTTTATGACAGCATCACATCCGTCAAAATCTCTGTAGGTTAAAATACCTGTGTAATCATTTTTGATTTCAGAAAGCTGAATAAACATATCATAAACTCCGTCAGGCAGTGGGGAGCCGTCCGGCTTTGTGTATGATATATTAAATTCAATATCACGATCAGTCAGTCCGTTCGGTGATGTTTCAACACTTGCCGTAGCAAAAACAGAACTGTCATCACGGCTTACAAGTTTGATTTCCGTCTGCAACGTATCAAGCATATCAGGTTCATGCACGGTAAAGTGATATTTTGTGTTAAATGCTGTGTTCTTTACAACATAAATACCGCTTGTATGATGATATATTGTGTGCCAAAAATCATCTGTAGGTGTAACCTCGCTTGTAATGCTTACAGGCGTGTTTATCTTGATTTTCTTTGTTTCAACCGTAACATTTCCTGCATAATCAACTGCTTTTATATGCAGATAATATACGCCGCCTGTATTAAAGGTAATACCCGCAGTCGGATAGTTAATCCAATTGTTATCAGCTTCTGCTGTATCCGTAATGCAATACTGCTTTGTTTGTACTCCTGAATTATCTGAAACACTGCTTGATGAAGGATAATCATAAATATCTGCCATAACCGTTTTAGGAGCAGCATACCATGTGTTTTCATCAGCTTTTATTGTCACACTCGGATTGGTTTTGTCAAGCCACACATAGCAGCTTATATACCTTGAATTTCCGCTTGATGAAGTATTTACGGAATTAATTGATTTATTAAGTGTTTTTGCATCATCATAAATATAAAAGTAATGATAGATTTTGCCGGTCATTGTGTTTGTGACATTATACCTAAACACATACGGGCTTTGCCCCTTTGAGATTGATGTACCGCCGAAATAGCTGTAATTTCTGTAGGCATTGCATTTTATAACTCCTGCAAGATTATCGGTGCTCTCAATCAAAATTTTCTTACTTTCATTCATCCAAGTGGAATAAAGCGTAGCCTCTGAATTTTCGCTTGCTGGGATAAGTCTTACTGTTGGTGCTGTGTTATCAAGCGTTTGATCTAAAATATGCTCCGACTTATTATGAGCCTTATCAAACATTGTCAGAATTATCTCGTAATGACCGTCTGCCATATTTGTTATATCAACCGTATATTCTCCGACGTCACTTGCAGGAAGTTTTGTGATGTTCCGTACCATACTGCCGTCCTTGCGTATGGAATAATACACCTCGCCGCCTGTCATAGCCTTGTTGTGATCGTCGGTAATTGTGAATTTGCTGTATAGATTTCTGCCTTTTATACATTTGCCTAAATCGGCAAACTCATTTACAACCGCAGCGCTCTCACGGTCAATCATTATAGTTACGGGCTGCATTTCAAATTCTCCGCCGAAATCATCCGAAACAGTAAGTATCAGCTTTACAAACTCTGCATCACTGTTACAGGTGATTATATTGTTTTCTGTCAAATCACCTGTCCCGATTACTGTATTTTCAATATAGTCCAGCAAGGTATATTTAACTGTTAAACTGTCCTCACTGTCAAAATCCGTCGCAGTATAATTTACCTTGAGTCCGTTTTGCAATACATTCATTGGAAAGTATGTACTTTCGACCTCAGAAAATGGAATGGTAAAGCTTTTTTCACCGTCAATCGTTTCACCATTAAATGTAAGACTGTCGATTATAATTTCAGGTTTGAAATTTTTATAATATGCAAAACCAGAATCTGTGGCAGCAATGGGGTTTACTTCACCGACAAGCCGCCAACCGTCTTTTATGCTTTCTCCTGCAATCATTACTTTTGAAAAATCATCAACAGATTTTACATAGTATCTGTAGCCAATTTTGTATTTTGCTTTATCCCGAAGCAAATTAATATCGCCGAAGTTAACCTGAAAATTCAAGCTTTCTGGATTTTGAAGCAAAACCTTCTTTGTTTCATTTCCGTTTTCGTCTGTATATATTTCAAAATTTTCGCCGTCTGATGTCTTTTCAAAAACAGCAAGCTCTATAGAATCAATCAAAAATTTATTATCATCTAAATCAGGTAGTATAAATTCTATGCCGTATCCTGTACCGATGTTGTTTGCTTTTTTTACGGTTTCGTCCATACTTATTTTTATAACATCATCGGCGTTTGCTGTTATTCCGAGTACGGCTGTTAAAGTGAATACAAGTAAGAATATTACTTTCTTCAAAGTTTTCAAATAAACCACCTCTCTTATTTAGGCTCGACAACAGCGGCTATATCATCACCGTAATTGCCGTCCTTATATGTTGCTTTGCTGCTCACACCGTCAACACCGTTACTTGAAATAATCACAAGTCCCGGTATGCTTGTTTTGTCATCACCGTTATATGTGTAAATGTACAAATTGTATTTATTTTTCCATGGATCGGTTTTATGACGTGTTACAAGCCTGACACTTTTTTTATCGGCAGCAATATCGCTTTTTTCAATCTCATAGTTTAAATATTGTTTGTTCAGAGTATCAATTGTTTCATTTAATGCTGTTTCAAAATTTGTATCATTCGGCAAAATGATATTGCCGTAGTCAATCAGATAATTTGAAATACCTCCCGAAATATCTCTTAATTCTGTTTCCGCCGTATCTGTCTGATGATTGCGCCAGACTGTGCTATATGTTACAATTCCGGCTGCAAAAAGAATGCCGACAACAAGCATAACAGTCATAATTTCAATTAGGGTAAAACCTTTCTTTCTCATATTTTACCTCCTGTAATTCTGAAAATTCTGATATGCTATCTTGCAGCCTGATGTATCAATGCTTGCAGATACGCTTGACCTGTTTCCTCCTGTAACTTCTTTAAACGGCTCTCTATTTATTTTAAGATTTGATATTATGATGTTTGCCATAACCTCACCGCCTTTGAATTTTGATGTTACTGTAAGATAAATCGGATTGATACGGCTCAGCCTGCTCCCTGTTTCAGGTCTGCTGCTTGATTGAAAGTTCGGTGTAATACACATACCGGAAATTTTGAAATTATCCTTTTGCGAAAATGTCTGTATTTTCACATTCACACCGCCGTTTCTCGTAAAATCAAAATACCCGGCATTTGAAAGATAGCTGTTGCACTCATTTGATACTATATCAATCGGTATCATATCTGTATCTTCTGAATTTTTTATTTCATCAAGTAGATAAGGTGAAAAGGAATCAACAGCCGTAAAGCTTCCGTCTGCATTTTGCTCATAGGTTATAACGAAATCTCTGTTTGAAAGATAATTTAAAAACAGTCCCGCAGCAAGGTCAACACCGCTTTCGGCTATGTATCTGTTTTCAAGTCTTAAATTTGTTTCTTTCGCATTATATTTACTGTTTATTGCAAGTACCGAAATTACCGAAGCACCTAAAACAGCGATTAGTGCAATCAGTAAGCATAGGTTTATGTTTCCGCTTTTACGATGCATGTTCCACCTCCATAGAGCATTTATCACTTCTCGGCGTAATGTGAAAGGTTTGTATTTGCGGTATTTGCTTTTGCTCTTTATCATTTTTAATCACTGCAAGCGTAACTGTCACATTTTCTCCGTTTGTGTCAAAACTGCTTTTTCCAAAATCCAAATCAAGCATTCTTTTACTTTGAAAACATAAATATGATGTGGGATTATCTTCTTTAATTTCATATTTAAGATAATTACTGCTGCCTCGCTGCTTGATTTCAAGAACCTTTTTATCATAAGATATTTTTATGCTTTCTGCCGATTGTATCTCTCTTGACATATAATAAATATTGTCCGAAAGAGAAGTACGGTTTCTATTTTCCGTCTGACCGTTATAAATAGTTGAACTTACAGCCTGCATTACTCCTACACCTATCAGAAGGACAAGCATCATAATACCGCTTGCAATTAAAATTTCAGGAAGTGTAAAGGCTTTTTTTCTCATTTTTTTCATCACTCCCGGATATTTATTATTGTGGTCAAGCTTGTGTTTGGCTGTTTTCCTATTGCCGTAACACGAAATATCTGTGCTTTTTTGGGCCTTAGTTTTTCATTAAACACATAGCTTTCATCAAGTCCGCTTTTTATAATGTTAACCTTACCATCTGCCAATTTTGTCAAAGTCACCTCACCGATGCCGACAGCAACCGTTTTCAGGTTGCTGTGGCTGTGAGTGAAATTATATAAGTCATCAAGGCTTTTAACATCAGACTTTAACTGCTCCAGCGTACTTACGGCATTTATAGTTTCATAAGCCCCCATATCTCTGCTATAGGTGGTCTTATAATAGCTGTTTAATACGAATGTTACACCAATGCCTATCGCCGAAATGATAAGCATTGAAATAAGTGATTCTACAATTGTAAAGCCTTGTTTTTTCATAATCAGTTAATAATCATTGAGCCTGTACCGTCAAGCTTTGTATTTGCCTGTGTACCTGCCGTCGGAACATTTGTAATAGTGCCTATATTGCTCGAAAAACCGTTTGTTGCAGATTTAATCACACCGTCTGTATATGTAGTAAGTAAGATAAAGTCATTATTGCCGTCAATAGCACTGTCCTTACCACCGCACTCAAACAGAATTTTGCTGTTATTAGCGCCTTTCTTTGCATTTGTAACCATTTGATACTGCTTATTCCAAGGATCAAGCTGTGCGGATAACGCTTTATTTGTACCTGATGCAACAGACATTGCAAGTGCAGGATCAAGATACTGATTTAGCTTCCCGACAACTGCTGTTGTATTGGTGTTTGTCGTTGCGCTGTCAACAGTTGTACCTGTTACAAAGCCAAGTCCGGCATTTTCACGCATTACTTGTTCAGTTGCCAGCATAAATGCACGGAAGTCTGATTTAACACCTGTTTCTCTTGCTGAATTTGAAGCAAAGTCAATTCTCGGCACGAAAATTGCAAAAAGAAGTCCGATAATTACGATTACAACAAGAATTTCTACGAGTGTAAAACCTTTTTTTCTCTTTTTAAGATTTGTTAATTTATTCATAATACAAAATCCTCCTCAAAATTATTTCTTATACTTTAAAGCTGCTGTGTTTCCGGTTACTGTCATAGCTCCGGCTGCTGCGTCTGCTGTAATTCCTGTAATGGCATTTGACTCAATATTTGAGCTAAAGCCCGAAGTTTCAGACGAAATAACACCATTTACATATACAGTTGCCATTGCAAAATCATTTGTGCCGTCTAAGCTACCATCTTTACCTCCGGATAAGAATATGATACCGCCGTTATTCTGATTTGCGGCTGAGCCAACAAGCTGTACCGTGTATGGTTTGTTCCACGGATCATTTTGCGATGATGAGCCTGTAGTGCTGAACTTTAATGCGTCATCAAGATAAAGATTTAAACCACCGTTTGCCGCACAAAGCTTTGCAACCGTTTCATGCTTGCTGAGTCCTGCATTTTCACGCATAAGCTGTTCTGCCGCAAGCTCAAATGAACGAAAGTCCGATTTAACTCCTGTTTCTCTTGCTGAATTTGAAGCGAAGTCAATTCTCGGCACGAAAATTGCGAACAGAAGGCCGATGATTACGATTACAACAAGAATTTCCACGAGTGTAAAGCCTTTTTTACGCTTTCTAAGCTTAGATAAATTTTTCATAAATAAAATTCCTCCGATTTTTTAATAATAATTTTTATATATAAAATACTCATATCACCGCCTGACAATAAAAAATCACCGCCCATCTTTATCTGATTGGCAGTGATAATAAATATTATATATTTTGTTTTTGAAAAGAAAAAAGGCACTCCGCTGATTTTTTAGCGAAGCGCCTTTTAAGAATTGTTTGATTTAAAATAAGTCGCTGTGTGTTCCCGTTTCAAGCAATGTAAGTGTCAATATATCCTCCCGAACCATATATACAAGCAGCCAGTCAGGAGATATATGGCATTCACGGCATCCCGAATATTGCCCCATAAGCTGATGATCTCTGTATTTTTCATCAAGAGAATCACCTGTTATCAGTTTATCAACAACATATTCAAGCTTAGAAAAATCTGCATTTCTTTTTTTCATAAGCTTGTAGCCCTTTTTAAATTGATTGGTCAATGCTAATTTATATTTCATCATTTATTGCTCCAAACGCTTCTTTTGCACTGCTGTAAAAAGGTCCTGTTTTTGAAATCGTTTCAGCTTCCGCAATTGCAGCAGCAAGATTTGAATTATAATTCGGTACTTTTATCTCAAAGGGCAAACCACCGTTTAAAAGCATTTGATTAAAGAAAATCTTTACTGCTTCTGTTGTCGTCATTCCAAGCTGTGCCAGTAATGCGTCTACATTCTTTTTGGTTTCCGGTTCTA
>JAQVYP010000007.1:0-5563 GCA_029004655.1 Oscillospiraceae bacterium
AATTATGAGTTTTTCATAACAACGCTTCCGATTGCAGATGCCACATCCTCGCAAGCATCGCAACATTTCTCGAATTTGTCATACAACTGGCTCCAACGCAAAATCTCTATAGCATTTATCTCTTCTGCATATAGGCGATGCATTGCGTCGTAATATAAACGATCGCCTTCTTCTTCAATGCGGTCAACCTCAACCAGAAGGTCATGAAGTGTTTTTGATCTCTTGAAGTTTTCAAATTCGCAAACAGCATTTTTAAGCGTATTACAGCATTCGAGAATCTTTTGGGTGAAAATCAAGGCATCTGGACGAATATCATTAATGCTAAACATGTGCATGCTCATTAATATATCATCAATTGCATCAGTCACATCATCCAGGGACTGCACTAGAAGAATAATGTCCTCACGGTCGACCGGTGGGAGAAATTCGCATGCAAGGCGCTTCATCATTTCGTGTAGGGCACCATCAGCAGTGTTTTCAATTGCGTGTATCTGTGTGATTTTTTCTTCCAATGATTTTTTATCGAAACGCGATAATGTTTCACATAGCATAGTAGAAGCATCACAACTGTAAGAGGCCATTGTTATAAGAGCTTTAAAATAATTATATTCGTTTTTACCCATATTTACCATCCATTCCGCCGTTTTTTCGGCTTTTTAAAATTGTATATAAATATTACTAGAATATCACAATAAACAGCTTAGTCATAAAATAAGCGATAAGTCCGCAACCTGGAAAGGTGAGAACCCAGGTTAAAACCATGTCTTTTACTATGCCCCAATTAACTCTTGAAAGACCTTTTGCGGCACCAACGCCCATTATAGAGGTGGTTTTGGTGTGTGTTGTGCTTACCGGAATTCCGGTTATTGATGAAATAAGCAGGCAAGATGCAGCGGCAGAATCGGCTGCAAAGCCTTGGTATTTTTCGAGCTTAACCATATCCATTCCAACTGCCTTGATAATGCGATAGCCGCCTATTGACGTACCAAGACCCATTACCAGTGAGCAAAGAATCATCAACCAAATCGGAATATTGAAGGAGGAACCCTCCTGACCATTTGAGAGGAACATGCCAAGCATGAAAACACCCATGAATTTTTGGCCATCCTGTGCACCATGCATGAATGCCATTGCGGCACCGGAGGCTATTTGAGCACCCCCAAAGAACCTTGCGGTTTTACGCTTGTCAAACCATTTGAATATTAATTCAACCAGTTTCACAACGAAATATCCCATGAAAAAGCCTAAAAATGTTGAAAGAATAAGACCATAAACAACTTTGATCCATTCGCTTCCGTTTATTCCGGAAAAGCCGCCGCGCAAAGCAATGGCTGCGCCGGAAATGCCTGCAATCAGCGCATGACTTTCACTGGTTGGAATACCGAAATATGATGCCACAGTCGCCCAAACAACAATAGCAACCATTGCTGCACATAATGCCACCAAAGCGTCATGTGTATTGCCGCTAAAATCAGCAATATTGTAAATTGTGGTTGCGACGGAGGAATTAATCCTTGTCATAATAAAAACGCCGATAAAGTTGAAAATGGCGGCCATAAGAATTGCCTTATTGGGTGCCATAGAGCGTGTCGAAACGCATGTGGCGATTGCATTTGGCGCATCTGTCCAACCATTAACCAAGATTACAGCCAGAACTAAAATAGTTGTGACTAATAGAATAGGGTTGGACACTAGTTGTCCAACAAAGCCAAAGAACGATATTTCCATAGATACATATCCTCATTATTGTTTTTTAGACATTTTACTACGAATTACAACTATAACAGTATAACATATCAAATATAAAATTAAAATGTATTTATGTTAAATTTTTAGAATAGTTTAGGTTTTTATTGTTTTTTATGATTTATCACTTGTGACACATTTATATATATCACCTTTTTTAAAACCTGTTTCCGAAGCGGCACGTCTTGCGGCGGCAGAGGCAGGCATTCCATCCTTCATAAGCTCACCGGCAATTTCACATGCCTGTTCAAAGGAAATCTCTTCTTGTGCAATTTCTTGTTTTTCAGATCCTTCAATAATCAGTACATATTCGCCTCTCGGAGGAACTTCGCTATATTTTTCCGCTGCACTTGCCAGTGTCGTGCGCTCGACTGTCTCATGTAGTTTTGTAAGCTCCCTGATTAGAGCTACTTTTCTGTCACCCAAAACAACCAACATATCGTGCAGAGTTGCAGGAAGCTTATGAGGTGCCTCATAAAATATCATAGTTCTATGTTCGCTTTTCACGTCGTTAAGGTGTTGAAATCGGCTCAACTTATTAACTGACAAAAAGCCTTCGAAACAAAAGCGACCCGATGGCATTCCGGAAATTGCAAGTGCGGTAATAAGCGCACTGGGACCCGGAACTGATTCTACCTTAATATCTTTATCTAGGCACAAACGAACAAGATCTTCACCGGGATCTGAGATTGCCGGCATTCCGGCATCGGTTACAAGAGCACAATTTTCACCGGCCAAAATTCTTTCTGTAATTTGTTCGTGCCGTGATTCTTTATTGTGCTCATGGTAGCTTATCATTGGTTTCTTTATTTCAAATTTATTAAGAAGTTTTATAGTGACACGAGTATCTTCGGCAGCAATAAAATCCACTTGTGTTAGCGTTTCTTTTGCACGGGGCGTAAAATCACTTAAATTTCCGATTGGTGTTCCCACAACAAACAGCTTTCCACCCAATTTTATTGCCCCTTTCTATTTGCATAATCTTCGTATATTTCTGTTATCTCTTCTGACAATTTTCCACCAACTTCGACATAAAGCGGAGGCAAAATACGGATTCCGGGTTTAGACCCAAGTCGACCTTCAACAAGCACAAGCCAAGGCTCTTGTTCCTCACGCTGAATGACTAAGCGAAGTCTTTTTGGCTCGATTTTTACTTTTCGCATTTCACAAAAAATATCTACCAATCTTTCGGGTCGCTGACATATGCAAAATCTGCCCGAAAACTTCAAAAGTTCAGAAGCGGCTTTGGCGATATCCCCAAACGTGCATAAAGTTTCATGTCGTGCTAGCCTTAAGGATTCATCCGGATTTGGTATTCCAGCACCCAGTGCCTTGTATGGGGGATTGCATGTGACCAAATCAAAAATCCCGAATGGAATCTTACCCTTCAGCTCTTTTAAATCACTTTTAATAACAGAAAAACGGTTTTCCAGATTGTTATGTGAAATAGTCTTTTCGGCTAGGTTGCAACCATCAGCTTGAATTTCAACACCGAATGCACGTTGCATCACTTTATTTTTCATCCAAAGCATGGGTATAATGCCACAACCTGTTCCAAGATCGCAAGCAATATTTGCTTTTAAATTAAGTGAGAAGTCGGCAAGCAAAATTGCATCTGTTCCAAAGCGGTGATTTTCATTAACATAAATGCCAAGGTCTTTACCCAGCGGCTCAAGCTGTTCCATTAGTTCTTGCTCCACTTTACACCTTGTGGAGTATCCTCAAGGGTAATTCCCATTTCTTTAAGGCGGTCGCGTATGGCATCTGCAGCGGCAAAGTCTTTTGATTTTCGGGCAGCAGCGCGTTGTTCAATCAATCCCTCAACCATAGAGTCTAGAGATTCTTCTTTTGTGTTATATAGCAGACCCAAAACATCACACAGCTCATCAAGCATTGAAAGAGCTGACTCGCAAGCTGATTTTAAGGGTGCGTTCGCAATCATAATATTAATGTCACGCGCCAGCGAGAATATCGCTGCCAGTGCATCTGCGGTGTTAAGATCGTCATCCATTGCGGTTATGAATTCCTGTTTGCGCGTTTCCAAGAACTCCGGTGCATTCCCACCTTCTGTAGCATGAGATATTGCAAATTTCAATCCATCACGGCAATTGTAGAGACGCTCCAGCGCGCTTTTGGATTGCTCCAAAATTTCCATGCTGTAATTTATTGGACTGCGATATTGTGATGAAATCATGATATAGCGAATAGGCTCATATCCGAATTTTTCAGCGACTTCGCGCACAGTAAAAAAGTTGCCGAGTGATTTTGACATTTTTCTGTTATCAACATTGATATAACCGTTGTGCATCCAATAGTGTGCAAAATCACATCCGTTGGCGCATTCAGACTGGGCGATTTCATTTTCATGGTGAGGGAAAATCAAATCTTGACCGCCACAGTGAATATCAATGGTTTTGCCTAAATAACGTCCTGCCATGGCAGAACACTCAATGTGCCAACCTGGGCGGCCGTTTCCCCAAGGTGATTCCCAAAACGGCTCATCCGGTTTTGCGCTTTTCCACATGCAAAAGTCCATTGAATCCTCTTTGATTTCGGAAACATTAACTCTGGCTCCAGATTCCAAATCTTCCAACGGCTGATGTGACAGCTTGCCGTATTCCTCGAACTTTTTGGACCGGAAATAAACATCGCCGTTACTTTCGTATGCGTAACCTTTTTCCTGAAGCGAAGAAATAATATCAATAATAGCATCAATATTTTCAGTGGCTTTTGGGTGAACAGTAGCATTTTTGATATTTAGTCCTTTGGAATCAATCCAAAACTCCTTAATATATCTTTCGGCAACGCTTTTGACGGTTATGCCTTCCTCGTTAGCTTTGTTAATAAGCTTATCATCAATGTCAGTGAAATTCTGAACGAAAATCACCTTGTTTCCACGCCATTCAAGATAGCGACGCAAACAATCGAAAACACAAAGTGGACGGGCGTTACCAATATGAATAAAATTGTAAACAGTAGGTCCACATGCATAGATTTTTATTTCGTTATCATTAATTGGCTTTAGTTCTTCTTTTTGACGTGTTAAGGTATTGAAAATTTTCATGATCTGCTCCCTCAATTTGAAAAGTCTTTATTTATTTTATGCTTTATTATTTCCGGTAAGCGCCTCAAGTTGCTTTTTTAATTCACTAACTTGATATTCCAGTTTGCAAAGTTCTAAAGCAACAGGATCCGGCATGTGAACCTGATCTAGTGATTGCTCGATCTTTTGACCTTCCCGACGTACAACCCTCGCAGGAACACCGACAACAGTACAGTTTGGCGGAACTTCATCCAGCACAACCGCGCCTGCGGCAATACGTGAATTGTCACCGACTTTAAAGGGTCCAAGCACTTTTGCGCCGGAGCTTATCATTACATTATTTCCGATTGTTGGGTGGCGTTTTCCAACATCTTTGCCTGTTCCGCCCAAAGTGACACCCTGATAGATAAGGCAATCATCACCGATTTCGGCTGTTTCACCGATAACAACGCCTGTGCCGTGATCAATTACAAGGCGGCGTCCGATTGTCGCTCCCGGGTGAATTTCAATTCCTGTTTTGCGAACGGCACGTTGAGAGATCCATCGTGCTAAAAATTTAAAATTGTGTTTAAAAAACCAGTGCGAACGACGGTACATACGAATTGCTTTAACTCCCGGATACAAAAAGAAAATTTCGAAGGAACTTCTTGCGGCGGGGTCGCGTTCGCGCACTGCGGCAATGTCTTCTTTAATCCTTTCAAACATACACAATTCTCCTCAGTCATGATTTTGTTAGGTAATTGCGAAACTACGGAATGTCCGAGTCCATTCTTA
>JAQVYP010000007.1:5663-11248 GCA_029004655.1 Oscillospiraceae bacterium
TTACATATTGTAGTAGCCTTTTTGGTGAATACCAATATTTAATGGCAGGTGATAGTCTTGACTGTTCCGAAATAAGAGTTTCATAATTAACTATATGCTTTTGCGGATAGATTTAAGGCTGAAAAAAACCCCCTCAAGTGCCAAGACACTCAAGGAGGCGAAAATTCGCGGTTCCACTCCGTTTTATAACTTATATTGATCTGTAACGTGATCAAAACGCACAATAATACTGAGCCTCCAAGGGCTGTTCCTAAATGTGTGCTGACGGGTGCATTCGCCAAAAATTTAAAACAAAATGCTCTTTCAGTCGCGGAGCATTCTCCCTATTGCTTGAAAATTCAGCTACTTATCCCGATAAACGCATTAACTAATTATTTGGTTTATATTATTATTATATATACTTTTGGCGATTTGTCTACTTTTATTTCTTATAATCCACGAATTCCAAGTTTTCCATAAGATAAAGTACACCTGAAATAACTGTAAGTCCAGCAGAAACCCATAGGAATCCTGAAACTACATAACCAAGCGTGCTACAGATTTCGTCATTCAAAACTCCTAAGGAAATAATATATTCTACCAAAATTGCAACAATAATGCCGGTCATTTGGCTGACAGTTTTAGCTTTACCCCAAATGTTTGCGGCAATTACTCTGCCTTTGCCTGCCGAAATAAGCCGCAAAGAGGTTATCAAAAATTCCCTTATTAAAACAATAAAGGTAATCCATACAATGCCGTAACCGATTTCCAGCTTAATGAAGCCCAAAAAAGCTGCAGTAGTAAGCATTTTATCAGCCAACGGATCTAAAAACTTGCCAAAATCCGTTATCATGTTGTGCTTTCTTGCATATTTTCCGTCAATCAAATCTGTAATAGATGCTACACAAAACAAAATCAGTGCAACAAAGTAATGATGAGGAAAATTAATAAGAAATGTTGCTAAAAATATCGGAGCCATTATTATGCGTAATATTGTCAGCTTATTTGGTAGATTCATAACTTATTCCTCCACAATCTCGCCAAGAAGATCGTATTCCAAAGTATCGTTTATTTGCACCATAACAAAATCACCAATCACAAGTGGAACAGGTGACATGAAAAACACTTTACCGTCTACCTCAGGAGCATCAGCTGCAGAGCGACCGAAATAGCATTTAATATAATCGTCATATCCTTCAACCAACACTTCGATAGTGGTTCCGATCTTTTCTTCATTTTTTTGTGCAGAGATAATCGATTGTTCATTCATTATGTTTTCGGCACGGTCATATTTGATTTGATCTTCAACTTGGTTCGGAAATTCTGCGGCTGGGGTGCCTTCTTCGGCTGAATATGCAAAACAACCAACACGATCAAAACGAATTTCCTTGACGAATTCACATAGTTCTTCAAATTCTTGCTCGGTTTCACCGGGAAAACCAGTCAAAAATGTGGTGCGAATTGTAACATCAGGGATTTTTGTTCTGATTTTATTAATAAGTGTTGTAAGCTCGGCACGATTACCTTGACGATTCATGTGCTTTAAGATTTTAGCATCGCAGTGCTGTAAAGGAATATCAAAGTATTTTACTAATTTATCATTACTTGCAACTACGTCGAGCAATTCGTCTGTAATACGTTCGGGATATGTGTATAGTGTACGAATCCAATGCAAACCCTCAATTTTGCAGAGTTCGGTCAACAAAGTGACAAGCTCTGATTTGCCATATAAATCTTCTCCATATCGTGTAGGATCCTGCGCAATCAAAACAAGCTCTTTAACACCTCTATCTGAAAGCTTTTTTGCTTCTGCAACAATGCTTTCAATTGTACGGCTGCGATAACGGCCGCGGATAGCGGGGATTGCACAATATGTGCAACAGTTGTCGCATCCTTCTGCAATTTTTAAATATGCCATATAGGATGGGGTGGAAAGTATACGGTCAGCATTTATATCAAGCTTTACTTTATCATCAAAGGCGCACTGCTTGCTGCCACCCAATGAGTCTGAAACTATTTTTGCAATATCGCTGTTTTTGCCTATACCAACCACAGCGTCAATCTCGGGGATTTCACTCATAATTTGGTCACGGTAACGCTCTGCGAGGCAACCGGTTACAATAAGCGCTTTGAGATTACCTTCTTTTTTATAGTTAGCCGCCTCAATTATATTCTCAATTGCCTCTCGTTTGGCTTCTTCAATAAATCCGCAGGTGTTAACTATAATGACATCAGCTTCAGATTCGTTCGGAGTAATTTCATATCCCGAAAGGCTAAGACTGCTCAACATCATTTCAGCATCTACCTGATTTTTAGAGCACCCAAGCGATACCATTCCTATTTTATAAGACATATTTTTCATTCCTCAAAAAGTTCGATTTCATTGTTGTAAAGTCTGATGGCGGTGCGAATATCCGAAAAAGAAAATCCGCGCCTAGCCAAAGCTGCAACAGTGCGATTCAATGACTTCTCGTCACCCAAACTATTTCTATATTTTTTATTAATTAATTCTTTTATAACTTCCACAGAATCGGTTTCAACATCTTCCGCAATTTCTTTTGCCAGATCACGATCAATGCCTTTTGAAGACATTAAAAAGGCAGCCTTTTTGGGGGCAACACGTTTTTGTGTGACATAGTTTTTAGCCAATCGCTCAGCATAGCGACGGTCATCAATAAAGCCCAATTCTTCCATTTTGTCTGCCGCGTAAATAGCGGCAGCTTCGGGAAAATTCCGACGCAGTTTTTCAATAAGTTGCTTTTTAGAACAGTCACTTTGTTCCAAATACCACAATGCACGTGATTTAGCACGACTGCAATGCGAAGCTTCGACTATTTCGCGAAGATTTGCATCATCAAGCTCTAATCCACTGCACAGATGATATGAATCGCAAATAACACGGTCAATCCCAATCAAACCAGTGCTGTCAGCGGTTGCACCATAATCTTTTGGTTCAATAGCACAATCAAATTCAATTCCATATAGGTGTTTGCGCCGTGAATGCAAGGCAACTATTTTCATTATTCATCAACCGCAACATCAATATTAACCTTTGAAGCAGGTTTTGCCGGCTTCTCTTCAGGAGCATTATCAGTTTTTCCAGGCTTAGCAGTAGTCTTAGCTGAACCTTTAGCCAACTTTTCGGCGGCTTGGGCTTTCATCGCATCTATGATCTTTGCTTCTATTTCTGCCATTATATCTGGGTTTTCAGACAAGAAGATTTTAGCATTGTCACGGCCCTGAGAGAGTCTCATTTCACCATAATAGAAGAATGCACCGGAACGCCTAACAATATCGTATTTAACGCCAAGGTCAATAATTTCACCCTCTCGAGAAATACCTTTGCCATACATAATATCAAATTCTGCCTCACGAAAAGGAGGAGCAACTTTGTTCTTTACAATTTTTACTTTGGTGTGTGAGCCTATCATTTCTCCACTGACTTTAAGAGTCTCTACTTTGCGGATATCAAGGCGAACTGATGCATAGAACTTTAGAGCACGACCGCCTGTGGTGGTTTCGGGGCTTCCGTACATAACTCCGATTTTATCACGCAACTGATTAATAAATATCGCAACACAGTTAGATTTAGATATTGCACCTGCAAGCTTACGAAGTGCCTGCGACATGAGTCGTGCTTGAAGACCCATATGAGAATCGCCCATTTCGCCTTCAATTTCAGCTTTTGGAACCAAAGCTGCAACTGAGTCAACTACTACAACGGAAATGGCATTTGAGCGAACAAGAGCTTCAGTAATTTCCAAAGCCTGCTCACCGGTGTCCGGCTGTGAAATCAACAAAGAATCAATGTTAACACCCAAAGCACTTGCATAAACAGGGTCAAGTGCATGCTCAACGTCGATAAAGGCAACCTCGCCGCCTTGCTTTTGTGACTCAGCGACAATATGCAAAGCAATTGTCGTTTTACCAGAAGATTCAGGTCCATATATTTCAACAATACGTCCCTTTGGAACGCCACCGATTCCTAAAGCCATATCCAATGCTATAGATCCTGTAGGTATATGCTCAACCTGCATATTTAGATTCTCGCCAAGTTTCATAACAGCACCTTTACCGAACTGTTTTTCTATATGTGCAAGAGCGGTTTCGAGTGCCTTTGCTTTATCATCTGCCATTTTATAATCATCCTTTCGGTTCTCATCTTTTAGGATTATACCTAAAAACAATGATAATATCAATATCTTATAAGTTAACAGTACCAATAATCACCCTGTCATTGCCCGAATAATCTTTTATTGTTTTAATTTTTGTAAGACCGGCTGATGCGAAAATTCTACTTACTTCATCTGATTGGTCGGATCCAATCTCTACCATGATTTTTCCGCTATTTTTAACATGATGGGACCATTTATCCGCAATTATGCGATAAAAGAAAAGTCCGTCTTCGCCGCCGTCTAAAGCCACCCGTGGCTCATGCTGAATTTCAGGCTGCAAAGAGGGAATAATGTTGCTTTTGATGTAAGGTGGATTGCTTACCAATAAATCAAAAGTGCCATTAATTTCTGTTGTTATATCGCCAAGTATAGGCTGTACATCAACTTTGTTAAGAGCAATGTTCCTTTTTAAATACTCAAATGCGTCAGGTGATTTTTCAATTGCTGTTACACTGCAATCGGTGGCATTTTTTGCAATGGAAACAGCAATGCAGCCACTGCCTGAGCAAAGATCAACCACACTAAGCGGTTTTTTAGTCTTTAAAAATTCCAACGCGCTATCAACCAATATCTCAGTGTCGGCACGGGGAATTAATACCCCAGGGCCAACTTTGAAGGGGAGTGAATAGAATTCCCATTCGTGAAGCAGATATTGGAGCGGTTCACCGCTAAGCCTTTTTGTACAAAGCATTAAAGCAAACTCCAACTGTTGATCGGTGATCTCACAAAATATGCTGCCGCAAACATGCTGAACCAACTGTTTTGCTTCAAAAACTGCTGATTTGTTGCCTGATTTCGCTAGTTCTGATGCAAGAAGTTTTGTCAATCGGTTAGCTGTCATTACCACTTATCCTCTTCAGGATTTTCAGGCTTTACGGCCTGCAATGAGGCAATTGCAACTTCAATCATTGTGTCATCAGGTTCTTTTGTGGTCAGCCTTTGAAGCCACATTCCGGGTGCGGAAATAATTCTGGTGGCAATATTTTCATATCGTCCGCAAATCTTAATAAGTTCGTATCCAATACCGCACACCAGAGGCAGCATCAAAAGTTTTATTGCAACCCAAAGTACAATAAATTGTGTAACAGCAGGGAAAGTGGATGCAATTAATCCATTAATTACAATGCCTATCAATAGCATGAGAATTAAAAATGAGGTGCCACAGCGTGGGTGGAAACGCTGCTGTTTTCTAACATTATCTACTGTCAATTCTTGTCCGCCTTCGTAGCAGAAAATGGTTTTATGTTCGGCTCCATGGTACATAAAGACTCGCTTAATATCACTCATTAATGAAACACACGATATGTATGCAACGAAGATCATTATTTTCATTGTGCCTTCAATTACGCTGCGCCAGCCATTGATTGCGCCGCCTGCGGCATTATTTATAATATTAAAAATAAATGCCGGTAACCACATGAATAAAACTAA
>JAQVYP010000007.1:11348-22881 GCA_029004655.1 Oscillospiraceae bacterium
TTTTCAGGCATATAAGAGACATCGATACTGCCATCTGCCATCCGAACTGCAATTGCGGTTTTTTTAGGACCCTTCATCATAATTCCTTCTATAAGGGCCTGACCGCCGATAGTCGTCTTTTTAGCCATTTTTACCTCATTCTGTCACTTCGAGTGACTATTATTAAAAGTCTTGTATTAATCGGTATCACTAGAATCATAATCACTTATCTTTTTTGATTCATGAATAGTGTGGTTGATTTTTTCTAAAGAGTCAACTGCCACAGGCTGGGCATCGTCCATATCTCCCAAAGAGTCAACTGCCACAGGCTGGGCATCGTCCATATCCCCCAAAGAGTCAACTGTCGGCGGATAATAAACTGCACATGGCTGATCATCCACAATATCAGTTATCGGAAGAACAACGGTTACGGTGGTTCCGACGCCTTCTGTGCTTTCTAAAAACATAAGACCATTATGCTGCTTAACTATTTCATCTGCAACGGCAAGACCAATTCCTGAGCCTCGAACAGTTTTGTTAGCTTTATAAAACTTTTCTTTCACGTGTTCAATATCTTGGGCGGCAATTCCCACTCCGGTATCACACACAACAATTCGTATGCATCCCTCTTCTTCTGAGGTTGATAATATTATGTGGCCGCCATTTTGAGTGTATTTAATTGCATTGTCTATTACATTTATAAAAACTTGTTTTATACGATTTCGGTCAGCCATTATAGTAACTGATTTGTTTTGCTCCAAATATACTATTTCAATATTCTGCTGTTTTGAAAGTTCCTCATACATATAAACAGCTTCATGCAGGACATCGATAATATTTATCGGGCTCATATTAACAGTAAGTTTTCCGGACTGCATTCTCGAAAAATCCAGTAAGTCTTCGACAAGACTTGAAAGACGTTCCGATTCGTTTAAAACAACATCAATACCGCGCTTTACAATTTCGTCGTCTGTTCCAATTGACATTTTTACAGTCTCGCCCCAACCGCGAATGGCTGTTAAAGGAGTTCGCAACTCATGAGAAACAGAGGATATGAAGTCGTTTTTCATATTTTCCGCATGTTCAAGTTCGGCTGCCATATAGTTGATTGTATCACAAAGTTCGCCGATTTCATCATTATCCTTTACATCAAGTCTGGCATTAAAATCACCCATGGCAATTTTGCGCGCAGTATTTGTAACTTCTACAACAGGGCGAACTATGGATTTAATGAAATAAAGGCCCGAACCGGTTGATAAAGTTATAATTATAATACTTATTACTAAAGAGGTGGCTATTGCAAAGGCAATGTGTTTGTTTACTTCTTCAAGAGAAACTACCCATCGATATGCACCGTTAGAACCCTCTCCCAAATCAGGAAGGATATAAGTTCCGGCAGCAATACTTTCACCGTGGTTTGAGGTTCCTTGCCATGTTGCATATCCACTCGTTGATTTTAATGCATTGTTATAATCAATTATCATGGTTTCGGCTGATGGTGCGAAACCGTTAGTTGTAACAATAATATTACCGCTTGAATTGAAAATTTCAACCTCGATTTTATTCTTATATTCAAAGGATTCAGCTAAGTCTTTTGCATCATCTGAAAATTCTTTCGGACTGGAAACCGCGAGCACGCCAAAAGATTGTGCATAACTGTAGGCCGATTCTTTTACACTGTTTATATAGTAGCGGCTGATAAGCAAACAAAACATTATTTCAACAATAATTACAATTCCGGTAACAACTGATAAAATATTAACCAGCCAACGCCTTGTTATACCTTTTACCATTATAGAAACTTCCACAGCAACACACCTCCTTATAAAATATAGATTAAATTTGAATGGTTCTACTTCAATTATTGTAACGCAAAGCAATTAATCACTCAATAAAAATTTTTATTTGATGCCCATTTAAGCGATAAAATAACGAATGGAATCAAAACCGTCCCCTACAAGGTACCCAAATATTTTTTATACTTAACAAATATTATCACAAATATGCACGGTTTGGTTATAACCATACGCCTTTAATCGCTTTGGATTTTTCTTATTAAATTCACTCTTCTTCACGATTTTTATTATATTACAAAACGATGAATTAGAGAGTAGTGCCATTAAAAGTGCTCAATTGCAGCTATGCCTCGCTGCACCATTTATATCCCATTCCCCAAACAGTAATTAGATATTTGGGAGAAGAAGGCGTATCTTCGATTTTCATACGAAGGCGACGAATGTTCACATCAACAATTTTCTCTTCGCCGTAATATGAATCTCCCCAAACACGGGTAAGAATATCGTTGCGGTCAAGAGCAGTATCAGGATTTGTAAAGAAATACTCGACAATTTGAAACTCTACTTGTGTGAGTTCGATGTTTTTGTTACTTTTTGAAAGTGTACGTCGTCTTAAGTTAAGCACAAAATCTCCAAGTTTAATCTCGTCTGACACGGTTTTTTGAACCTTTACTTGTTGCATTTCAACGCGGCGATAAAGAGAATCTACCCTTGCATTAAGCTCTGTGGGACTGAATGGTTTTGTGATATAATCGTCCGCGCCCATCATAAGACCGCTGATTTTGTCCATTTCTTGGGTGCGCGCAGTAAGCATAATAATTCCTAGCTCCAATGAGCGGCGGCGCAATTCTTTGCATAAAGTAAAACCGTCCATTCCGGGCATAGAAATATCCAAAAGTGCTATATCAAAGCCTTGAGTATCTTCGTCATAAATTTTGAGCGCAGTTTCTGCACAGTCGGCTTCTACAGTTTCATATCCTACACGCTTTAAATTAATAACCTCAAACTCACGAATAGCGGGCTCGTCTTCTACAATCAAAATTCTTTTCAATTAACGTTCTCTCCTTTACTAACCGCCAATAGATGAAACCCATCTGTAATATCTTGCTTATCGAGTGTCAGCGTACTGCTGTCACCTAATTTCATGGTGTATACATATGTTTGATCACGTGCGACTTCGAAATAATCATCAGTTTTTGAACTTTCCCAGTTGCTTATTGTTAACACCTGAATTCGCAATATTTCTTCACAAGTGGATAAAGTTTTGCCGTTCCAACGGTAAAACACTCTTTGCTTAGCATCCGGTTTCCTGAGAATTGTAAAATTATCAACCCAGTCTGCAGGAATTTCCAAATAGTATCCATCAACATAGTTCATTACTGTAACCGCGACGTTAGAAAACTCGTTGCCATCAAATTCTTGCCAATATGTCATATATGCTTTTTCACTATCACTTGTTGATGCCACGGCTGGTAGCGATTGCATAAATGGAATATCAATTATACCATTGCTATTAAAATCAGTGCATCCTGTTGTTGATGTGCGCTGGGTTGTGATGTTTTCGTTTCTTGTTGCATCATAAAACGGAGTGTATATGCCGCCATTTTCCCAATATAAAAGTTCGGTAATCATTCCGGCCTTGCCCTTGGTGGCGTCGATGTAAACAGCGACCTGCCCGGTGCTTAAAGTTGAAATAATAGGCTCATTATATGAAGACACAGTTCCGTCAAGCATACAACTGCCGCGATTTTCAACTCCACTCGTATCAAGCGCAAACGCCTTTGCTATAGACGATTCTTCGACAGTGTCCAAATAAACAGTAATAATTTCTGTTATATTGTCATTATTTATATCACACAATGAAAATGCAGAATAATTTTCCTGCATACGTTGAATAAGCTTTCCGGAATTCAAGCTGAAAACTGTTAACTCATGATCAAGGGTGCTGTATTTATTCCAGCCGACAGCAATCTCCTTAACTCCGTCACCGTCAAGGTCATCAAATTTAATACAGTCAACACCGCTCGCTTGAATTTTTATATCACTTGATGATGTCCATTCGCCGTCAATATAGTTGATCATATTAATGTGCATAAGAGTTGTGTTGTCATCGTTTTTGGTGCTGTAAAATGCAAATGCTTCTTCGGTTCCGTTTCCATCAAGGTCATTCAAAACAAAAGCAGAGCGATATTCACCGGAGCGAGGATAGCGCAGATCAACGCTTTCTCCGACATATTTCTCTAGGGATATTTGAATAAGATCGAGATCACCGGATGGTTTGGGGGCATTAAGCATATCGTCAACATTGGTGCTGGCAAAATTGCACCCCGAAACAGAAAAACACAAAATTATACTAATTAAAAATGCAAGCGATTTTTTAATCATTCCCAAACCTCCTTCATAAAATATTATGGTGTTTTGCTACCATAGATATATAAAAATATTCAATATCATTATAACACACTTTTAACACTTTTTGTATATTTATTACACATAAAATTTAAAATTAAAGCAGTGGGCAATCAAATTGCGCACTGCTTTAAATAGACTAACTACTTTGGTTGTTAATAAGGACTTTTGATTACGTTACCTAACCTAAAGCAACCTCTTTTACATTGCTGATAATGCTTGTTACTGAAGATTTTGAAATGAGTCCCTGAACTGCTCCGTTGACCGTAGCCATATAGCGTCTGGAGCTATCCTCATAAGTTGTAAGTCTGATAATCTTATTGCTATTACCGTTGTTGTATTTGATAGTAATAGTAAGTACATTTGTGCCTTCTACACCAGTGTTCAAATACTCCTGAGGTTCAAGCATCAATACACTCTGATAAAGGTTTTTCATAGAATCTGAATCAACGGTTGTGCCATCATAGGTAGCTGTCAGCACGTCAGTATCATCTTCATCATTACTAAAAGCCAAGTCAAACTTGATGTCCTGACCGTCAGATACAAATTGAATGGATGAAATTGTGTTAATATTGTCTAGAAGTAAAAATTGGCTGTAATAATCTGTTAAAGGCAGAGAAGCGTAAGCCATGCTGCTTGTGGCAACCATATAAACTGGTGATTTTCCATCCACGATAACGTAGTAGGTGCTGTCCTTTTCAGAACCAATCGTCAGCTTTTCAATCTTATCGCCAACTTTCATGGTTATAACGGCTAGTGGGTTGCTAAAACCATAGAGTGCAAGATTTTCGTCTGTTTGAGAATAGGAAATGACAGCAGACGCAGAAAGCCCGCTCGAAAACAGAGTGATGTAATCTGTCAATTTTTCAGCATCAGCATAACGCACTGCGGGTTTTGTAACCTTGAATGCGATGTAAGAAGATGCAGCGTCAGAGTTTGGTTCAATACGTATTTCACTATCATAATTTGTGCCTGAAAGTGTTATATAATCGAATGTAGCAAGCTTACTATCTGTAAAATATGAACTGTTCGCATCAGTTTGCGCAATAGCATCTACTATTTGTAAGTTAGCAAAATTGGTGGTTTCAACTTCAAAAGAGCTTAAATTTTCTGTTGTAACGATGTAAACATTTCCGTTTCCCGGTACAGTTGTACTAATTTCGCTGTTAACATCGACATTAGAATCAGAGATGACGTCAACACGAACATAATTTCCCGATTTGTCGGGAGTTACATCACCAACAGTGATTGTATAGCTATAGTTACTGTTACATTTAACAGTTATGACAGTTGATGGAGTGTCAAAGCCATAATCAAGACTTTGATCTTCCATAAGTTTAAAAGCGGTTAGGGAGGTACAACTGTCGATATAGCTTGAAACAATTGAAGAGCTTGTCAAACTCTTATCAATGCCCGATACATACCAAGCTTTACTTGAGGTGGATTCGGAAGAAGTAGAAGCTGTATCAGACGAAGCGGATTCTACAGTTTCAAAATACAAGTCGAAGCTATCAACGCTGTTTTTAACCGACACAGATTCGACATTTTCAGAATCTGTCGCTATAACAGGTATACTGAATATACTGCTTGACGAAGTGTCTGATGATGTTTCTTTATCGGTCGGAATTAATGATGTTATTGCAAAAATAGAACCCAAAAGAGCTAAAACGACAACAACAGAAACAACAATTCTGCCAATACGTTTTTTGCCGGAATCTATAACCACTTTTTTGTTGTCATAGTTCTTTGTAGCTGTAAAAATGGTTGATTCTTCGTCAATATAAGGGGCTTTCGGAGGCTTCGAAACATCCGAAGCCTCTTTGTTTAAATCGTTAGTTTGCTGAATCGTGTCATCTTTTATTGGAAAATCCAAATTCTCATTTTCTAAAGAGTTGTTTTGACCGTTGGATTCGGGAGTATTTAGATTCTTGTCGGGAGTATCGCTCATCTGTTTTTCCTCCTGATCCAGATGGTGATACCCAAAATGATTAACGCTACAGGAACAAGAACAATAAAGATAATCATTATTAGGGTTGATGATGCAGCGGTTACCTTATCTGCAAAGCTTTGATTAGTAATTGATTTTTCAACAAAAGCTATATCAGTACTATCACGTCCGGTTGTTGCACCAATAACGGAGACTGACAAGTCTATATTTCCAACGCTTGAATATTGTGACCACGTTGAACCAATAAAATCCGCGCTTGAAAAAGACACAACAAAACTTGAAAGCTTATTGTTATCATCATCATAAGTCGTATCTTCACAGAGTATAGCGGTTGGATATGATTGCTTAGTTGAAGAACTTGTTGGTGCCCAATCTGTTCCGCTGTCTGTTGGTTTAATAACAGTTGTTTCACTACTGCTCATCAAAACAGTAGTAGTGCGATTTTCATAGTTATCATAAGACTGGTTCATTGGAGAGTTGTCTCCATTGATATAGAGAACACCTGAGTCATTTACGGATTTAGTATAATCAGTGGCATTGTTAGAAAGTCCCATGATGGTATTTTCACCTGGGGCAACAATGTTTTTCTCATTAGTTTCATAGAGTGTTCCGTCAAGATACTCGACTCCCCATTCGGCCAAAAATTCCTCAAGGTTCGGAAGTTCAACGTTCAGGACACTCGGGAAATAGAGCAACATTTTGCCTTTTTTACCGCCGTTATCAAGAAATGAATCTAAAACTGATAATTCAGCAGCACTTAAATCAGAAGGAGGTGCGGCAATGATGATGCCGTCTAATTCGCTTGGAATAGAGTTGAGTGTAAGTGATGAAATTTCCTCAATTGTATAATTGTTACTTTCAAGAGTACTGGCAAGACCAGAGATTGCCGACGAATCAGAATACATGGTAGGAACACCAAGAGTTGTTGTTTTTTCTGATGTTACGGCGTAAATTGCTGAGGTTAAAGCAGTTTCAAGCTTTGAACCGGATACGGTATATGCTCCGTATCCATATGCTGCGTATCCTGATTCATCGCCTAGCGTATAGATGTCAGTAAATGCAATATGTTTGGTTCTGGTGGTAGCCACACCATTAACATCAAAAGTACTTTCCACCAAAATATCGCCTAGACCGACTTTTTTGCTATCTGAATATTTAGAAAGAGTGTCGGAAAAATCAGGAGTAGATGTATCAGCATATTCAACTGAAATTTTATTGTTATACTGTGGATACTTGCCCAGCAATGCAACAGTTTGGCTGAAATATTTACCTGTAGGATCCTCTGCTGTATAATTCTGTGATACATAGGATTTAAAATAATCTCCGGTATAATCTTCTTTAGTGCTGCAAACAATCACTTTAACATCATGTGCGATGGTGCTAAGATACTCAGCGTTTTCATCACTAATTGAGTTTGCGCTGTCTGCTGTAAGATCAATTTGCAATGGGAAGCGGGTGGCTAATGCAGTTGCTAGGACGTTAAATATGATAACCCCAGCAATAAAAATCGCCGTGATAGCTGTGGCATACACCCCATGCTTTAAGGCATATGCACTGCGCAGTTTTTTGTGACTGGCCTTCAAATCAAATCTTTCTTTCTTTTCTTTTTCAGAAAGATTGTCGTATGAAGATTCTGCGTCGCCATTTTCAGCATATTCCTCAGCAGTGAGTTCTTCAACAATATCTGAACCTTGATCATCTGATAAATCTTCGGTATTTTGAGCGGTATCGACATTTGCTTGTTGTTCGTTTAGTTCATCAGTTGATTGGGATTGCTTGTTTTCTTCGTTTTGCATATTTTCCGTCTCCTTCATTAAGCCCATCTTTTCTTTTCAAGTGTACGAACGGCAAGAAACAGGAAGATTGCCGCAACACTAACAAAGAAAATTAGGTTAGAATAATCAAACACACCGGATATGAAGGTGTTGTAACGACCGCTAAATGAAACCCATTCAGCAACTTTTTTGAATACATCAATTCCTATCGTTTCTGCTAAACCATCCAACATAAAAATCAGCATAGAAATAGCAAATGTGCCGACAGCTGCAACCATTTGGCTTTCAGTGAGTGCAGAAATTAGCAAACCGATTGCAATCAATGATGCACCTAAAAGCAACATACCAACAACATTTCCTAAGTAAACCAACCAGTTTGTTGATACAAAGCAAGAAATGATTATTTGGAATATAAGTGTATTAGCAAAACCCAGCGCAAAAACAGCCAGTGCCGCAAAGAATTTGCCCAGCACTATCGATGATAGTTTTACAGGTGCTGTAAGAAGCGCCTGGTCCACCTTTTGGCGCTTGTCTTCACTCATAAGACGCATTGTTAAAATAGGAACCAAAAACAAGGTGATGGTAAACATATTTTGAAACAACACTGTTATATCAGGTAATCCAGCCATAAACATACTTGAAAAAATATATCCGGAGAAAAGCAGAAAAAAGGCCAGAACGACATATCCTACAGGAGAAATGAAATATGCTTTAAATTCGCGTTTAAAAATAGCTAGCATTATCTTTTAGCCTCCTTGAATGATTTGAAGTTATTAATATCAAAATCTTCATCTTTGTCTGAGGCATCGGTAAGACGAAGAAAAATTTGCTCAAGGGAAAGCTCATTGGTTTTAAGCTCTAGCAAAGGCCAATTGCGCTCAGCCAAACGCTCAAAAACATCACGTCTGACATCGGCAGATTCGATAGGATCTATATTAAAGTCATTAGTATCTTTTTCCCTAGAGCCAAGGTAGGAGACGGTTGCTACACCTTTAATTGATGACAAAAGTTTCAAAACATCTTTTGAAGGTCCCGCAATTCGGGCTGTTAGCGAGTGATCTTCCGAAAAATCCTTAGAAAGATTTTCAGCTGTATCATCAGCAATTAATTTTCCTTTATTAATAATAATCATACGTTCGCAAACCGCTTGAATTTCAGACAGAATGTGTGAGCTGAGAATTACTGTATGAGTTTTGCCAAGGTGATTAATCAGGTTGCGTATTTCAATAATTTGTTTCGGGTCAAGACCAACGGTAGGCTCGTCCAGTATCAAAACATCAGGATTACCAATCAAAGCTTGTGCAATACCCACACGTTGACGATAACCTTTTGACAGGTTCTTAATCAGTCGATCATATACTTCTTCAATCTTAACAAGACGGCATATTTCAGTGATATGTGGAACCTTCGGCAGGTTAACCTTTTTAAGATCATAAATAAAATAAAGGTATTCCTTCACAGTCATATCAAGATAAAGAGGAGGGAGCTCAGGCAAATAACCAATGCGCTTTTTAGCATCGTTGGGGCTTTCCAGAATGTCAAAGCCATCAATTTTAACAGTTCCTACTGTGGGGGAGAGATACCCGGTTAATATATTCATTATAGTTGATTTGCCGGCACCATTTGGCCCAAGAAAGCCAAGAATTTCGCCGTCCTTAACGGTGAAGCTAACATCTGAGACAGCAAGGTGATTTCCGTACCTTTTTGAAAGGTTCGTAACCTCAATCATATGTTTTTAACCTCCAAACAAAAATTTTCATAACACCAAAAGTTATTATATCAATCAAATTCACATAAATTGTAAACGTTCTCTTAACAAAAGGTGTATTTAGCATAAATTATACAATATAAATCAGAATTAATAAAGTCATATCTTCAAATTGGTTGACGAAACTGAAAAAAGGTTATAAAATTAACATTGTTATCGGAAATATGAGAGGAGATTGCAAATATGGCAGAGATAAAACCCTTTTGCGCACTTAGATTTACAGAAAAGGCAGGTCTTATCCAAGAACTTTGTTGCCCACCTTACGATATAATCAACGAGGAGCAAAGGCAGCAGTTTTTAAAAACCAACCCAAACAACGTTATCAGGTTGGAGCTTCCCAAAGATGGTAAGAATCCTTATGAAACTGCAGGCGAAACTTTAAAGCAGTGGATTGATGAGGGTGTTGTTGCGGTTGATGGTGCTGAGGCCATATATATATATGAGGAGGCTTTCACAGTCTCCGGTAAGACTTATGCTTTTAAGGGATTTATTTCACGGGTAAAACTAGAAGAGTTTTCAAAGGGAATTGTTTTGCCTCATGAGCAGACCCTTTCAAAAGCCAAAACAGACAGATTTAATTTGATGTGTACAACATCGAGCAATTTCAGCCAGATTTATTCGTTGTATATTGATGAATTGGGTGAGACTCCTAAGCTGCTTGACGAAATGTCAAAGTCTGAGCCGATTAGTGAATTTTGTGACGCTGACGGCGTAACACACCGCTTGTGGATTTGCACCGATGTGGCAAAGTGCCGCGAACTAAGCCGTCAGTTTGCTGACCGTAAACTGTATATTGCAGACGGACACCACAGATATGAAACCGGAATAAACTATCGCAATCATATGAGAGAAACGGTCGGTGCGAAAGAGGGTGACGATTGCGATTATATTATGATGATGTTGGTTGATATGCAAAATGACGGATTAGTTGTTTTCCCAACCCATAGAATCATTAAGGATATTAATAATTTTGATTCTGCAAGCTTAATTGAAAAATGTCTTAATTACTTTGAGCTTGAAAGCTGCAGAGATCAAAATGATGTTGCCGAAAAGCTCAAGTTTAAATATAATCAGGGCAAAAAAGCGTTTGGATATTTTGACGGCAAAGAATATAAATTGCTGACTCTTAAAATGAATACTGATGGTGTGCCGCAGTTGAAGGAGCTTGACCCGTCGCTTCGAACTCTGGACGTTTCGGTACTTCACACCTTGATTCTTGAAAACTTACTGGGTATTGACAAAGAAAACATGGCTAATCAAATTAACCTTAAATATACCCGTGATGCGCAAGAAGCTGTTGATTCGGTAAACAATGGCTCGGCGAATTGTTGCTTCATTATTAATCCGACAAGAATCAGCGAAATTGCTGATGTTGCGGCCGCAGGCGAAAAAATGCCACAAAAGTCAACTTATTTTTATCCAAAGCTCATCACCGGACTTGTGATGAACAAAATGAACTAACATTTTATTATTAAAAAGTAAAGAAGGATTTAACATCGATAAAATAATTACAATGATAATAGGAGCGGTAGTTGGCGGAGCGGTAGGCTTTCTATATTATAAAAAACTAGGATGCCGTTTGGAAAAGGGTTATATCGTGAAGAATCCATACTTTGCCACAATTTTTGGGATTTTAGTCGGTCTGTGGATTGGTTCAATGTAAATTACAATAATAAAAAATATATTTAAAGAACAATAAAAGCGTTCAAGAAGTGATTTCTTGAACGCTTTTATAATATCTCAAACTATTAAATCATGGATTTTATTTATAGTGGTATTTTGGTAATAACAAATATGCACAACTATAGCTAGAAGCTCAAGGTATGTTATTTGGAAAGTTCGTCTATATGAAGTTTTA
>JAQVYP010000008.1 GCA_029004655.1 Oscillospiraceae bacterium
TTTAAAAATAAAAGTGGTTCTGTAAAAAACAATGTATTAAATAAATATAAAAAACACTATATATTTAATATATTATATCATGAATCCGAAGAATGAATGGTATAATATGCACATCTTTCGCGGTTGCCACTCACAGTGGCGAGCAAAAGGTGCTTTAAATATTATAATTATTATAATAATCATATTCGTGTGATTATTATATCATAGCATTTAAGCTACTACAAGGAAAATTTGGTGTTAAAGTTTAAAAGAGCAAAAATTGTATTGCTATATATGCAGTAATTTTGTAAAATAATATATATAACTATAGTATAAGGAGAAATAGAGATGAGTTTTAATCAGATCGATATGCCGAGCCTCGGAGATACAGTGGCTGTAATGCACACAAACATGGGTGATGTCAAGATTCGAATGTTTGGAGAGTATGCTCCAAAAACTGTTGAAAATTTTTTAACACACGCTAAAAACGGCTATTATAACGGGCTTGCTTTTCACCGTGTTATAAATGATTTTATGATTCAGGGCGGAGATCCAAGAGGTAACGGTACTGGCGGTGAAAGCATTTGGGGCAAACCTTTTGAGGATGAGTTTTGTCCAGAGCTTCATAATATTTATGGCGCATTGTCAATGGCAAATTCCGGCCCCTCTACAAATGGAAGTCAGTTTTTCATTGTTCAGGCAAGCACAGTTCCAAAACAGATGCTAGATGAGATGAAAGGCTTAGCTGACAGAGGTTTCCCAGAAAACATTACAAAGGCTTATATGGAAATGGGCGGCACGCCATGGCTCGATTTCAAACACACCGTTTTTGGGCAGGTGTTTGAGGGTATGGATGTCGTCAACGCGATTGCAAAGGTCAAGGTTGGACCAAATGACAAGCCTGTTAAAGACGTTGTAATCGATAATATTGATGTTATAGAATATAAAGCATAATTATTCTGTAGGGCGGGAGCAAGCCTTACTATATGATTAAAGGTATTTTGTCATGTAATTCGCTCTGCGGAGTTAAACTAATAGACATATTATTTGAAATGAAAATCAAAACTGAATTAAATAAAAGGGGACGGTAATGCGTTCCCTTTTATTTTGTTGAAAACTTAATGTTTATACTGTATAATAAACAAAGTATATTTAAATTTAAGTTTAATTGATTATAAAATACTCGGAGGTATAAAATGAAGGGAATTATTTTAGCCGGAGGATCCGGAACAAGACTATATCCTCTTACAATGGTAACATCCAAACAACTTCTGCCTGTTTATGATAAACCAATGATTTATTATCCTCTTTCAACTCTTATGCTGGCAGGAATTAAGGATATATTAATCATTTCCACACCAACTGATTTACCAAATTTTGAAAAGCTCTTGGGTGATGGCTCAAGCTTTGGAATAAATCTATCTTATGCTGTTCAACCGTCACCGGACGGATTGGCACAGGCATTTTTGATTGGCGAAGATTTTATTGACGGGGACAGCTGCGCAATGGTTTTGGGAGATAATATTTTCTACGGAAACGGTCTTACAAAACATCTTAAAAATGCAGCAAGCTGCGAGAACGGAGCTACTGTTTTCGGCTATTATGTTAATGATCCGGAGAGATTCGGTATCGTGGAGTTTGATAAAGATGGTAAGGCTATTTCAATTGAGGAAAAGCCGAAAAATCCAAAGTCAAACTACTGTGTAACAGGATTATATTTTTATGATAACAGAGTTATTGATTTTGCCAAAAAGGTTAAACCATCTGCACGTGGCGAGCTTGAAATTACCGATCTTAACAAATTGTACTTGGAAGATGGAACTCTTAATGTTGTAACATTGGGGCGTGGCTATGCATGGCTTGATACCGGAACAGTGGATGCTTTATCGGAAGCTACCGAGTTTGTAAAGGTTATTGAAAACCGTCAGGCAATTCAGGTTTCCGCAATTGAAGAAATCGCTTATATCAATGGCTGGATAGACCGTGAAAAGTTGCTTGAATCTGCAGCTAAATACGGTAAATCTGCTTATGGTTCACATCTTAAAGAGGTTGCTGAGGGCAAGATTAAATATTAATGTAATTAAGGGAATGTTATGCCTAAATTATCGGTTGCTTTGGCTTCATACAACGGCGAAAAGTTCATTAAAAGACAGCTCATGTCGATTTTAAGTCAAACCAGGAAACCGGACGAAGTGATTATCATTGATGATTGCTCTACGGATTCAACACAGGAAATTGTGTCTGATTTTATAGATTTGCATGGACCCCATAATTGGAAACTTTTTGTCGGAGAAAAAAACGTTGGATATCGTAAGAATTTTTATAACTGTATTGCTCAAACATCGGGCAATATAGTTTTTCTATGCGATCAAGACGATTATTGGCGCAGTGACAAGCTAGAAGCTCTCGAACAAATATATATTAATAATCCTGATATACAGGCAATTAATTCTTCTTTTGTGTTTGTAGACGGCGACGATAAGGAAATACCGTTTAAACTCAAAAAGGGCAGGGCAAACAGCAATTTGATCTATGGTGAAATGGCTGCGGGAGAATTAAGAAAAATACCGATTGACGATATAATCATGTACAATATTTCTCCGGGTTGCACCGCATCATTTAGGCGTGAAACAGCAATGAAATATATTGAAACGTCGGATTGCGTCATGCCGCATGACTGGGAAATCAATATTTTGGCGGCAGTGCAAAATGGTTTGTATTTTTATAATGAGCCTTTAATTAATTATAGGATTCATGGTGATAATACAATCGGGCTTAAAACAAAAAATAGTCCGGCAGAGCTTAAAATGACGGGCAGTATAGATGTTAGAAAATCGGTGCTTAAAACGCAACAAGCTCAACTAAAACTTATTCGAGAGCCTTATGTCAATAAGGTACTGACTGATAAATCTAAAAAATTTATTAGTCACTTTAAATTCTTTTGCGACAATCGTCAAAGTATAGTTTATAACAAAAAACTGTTACCCTGTTTCAAAAACTTATGGCATTATTTCTTTTTGCTTAAAGTGGAAACTGTGCATTTTAGGGGACTGTTGGGCGATATCGTATATGTGCTAAAACATTAAATGGAGGCAATGTGACTTATGCCGATAATTAGCGTAATAGTTTGTATTTATAATGTTGAACATTACTTGAATAACTGCGTTGCATCTATTCTCAATCAAACATTTAAAGATATTGAAGTGATTTTGGTGGACGATGGTTCAACAGACGGCAGTGTCGAAATATGTGATACTATTGCTGAAAGTGACAGCAGGGTAAAGGTACTTCATATTGTGAATTCAGGGATGTCCATTGCACGGAACAAGGGAATGGAAATTGCAACAGGGGAGTTTATGACGTTTTCGGATTCCGATGATATTATTGATAAAGATGCTTACGAAACGATGTATGACATTATTATAAAGAATGATTCAGATTTGGTTATTTGCGGATATAATGCTGATGTAAAAAAAGATGATAAAATTATCGTAAGCAGGAAAATGGCGCCACACAATGCTGTTATAACTGAAAAACAGCAACTCTTAAATAAATTTATTGAGGTAAAGTCCATCCATGTTTTTGATGCTGTTTGGAATAAACTTTTTCGTGCAAATATTATTAGAAATAATTCAATAATAATGCCGGAGGGCGAAATTTTCGAGGATACAGAGTTTGTATTACGGTTTTTGGCATATACAAGCAAGGTAACACTATGCAGTAGCTGCTTTTATCATTATGTTCAAAGAATTGGCAGCGTAACTAAAAGCTTTAACCCTCAAAAGCTTATTTTCTTAAAGAAAAGAAGAGAATCCATTGCTAAATATTTGTTTGATGATGGTAAGCCGTCAGGTGAACTTGGGGCTTTCTGCTCAATGTTTTATTTGAAATCTGTATATTCGTTCTTTATTGACTTATTTTTTCCAAGATCAAAGCGTGGCATTCAAGAAATAAGAAATATCATAAGAAATGAACTTAAAGAGCGTGATTTTAGTGAGGCTTTAATAGATGCAAACGGGGCAGGGCTCGGTAACAAGCTTACAGTATTGATCGCAAAAACACATAATATTACATTAACATATTTGTATTCAAAATTTGTATATCTGCTGAAATATAAGGCTCAGAGCCTTTATTGGCGGATTAAATAGCAGGTGATTTTATGATTTCTGTTGTAGCTGCAACTTATAACGGCGAAAAATATATCTTGGAGCAAATACAGTCTATTTATAATCAAACCGTTGAGGCAGATGAGGTGATTATCTGCGACGATTGTTCAACAGATGCAACGGTTAGAGTAGTAAATGATTTTATAGCTAAAAATAAATGCAGTAACTGGAGGGTTGTGCAAAACGGAAACAACCAAGGTTACTGCTTCAATTTCTACCGTGGGATCAATGAATCAAAGGGCAATATAATTTTTTTGTCCGATCAGGATGATGTCTGGTTGCCGCAAAAAATTGAAAAGATGACTGCCGCCATGGCAGATTCAACAATCATGGCACTGTCATCAAGATATATTGTTATTGACAAAGACGGCAATGAAATCAAGGATTCAGGAATTCCTTATCTCGGCAGTGTTTTTGACAACAGTATAGAGGATATTTCGGTAGATTCGCAAATCGGCTGCTCGTGGGTCAGGGGCTTTTCTATGTGCTTCAGAAGCGAAATTAAGCAATATATGATGCCGCTTGACTTTAAATCCTTGCTGTCGCACGACTGGTATATCAGCATGTTATCAGCTCTTATCGGAAGAAGTTGTTTTCTCAACACGGTGCTTACCAAATATAGGTATCACGAAAGCAATGTCTCGCTCTCTGCAATGAACCGCAAGACGCTGACCGGCACCACCAACGGCAAACGCATTACCGGTCTAAATGAGTCAATAGCGGGGCATACAGCGCTTTATAACGGAATCTTCCCTAATATGACGCAAGACAACAAAACCGAAATTTGCAGATTTATCAAACTTGAAGGAAAAAGAAAAAAATATTTGCAATACGGTGATTTCTTTTTATGGCTATCTTTAATAATATATATGAGCGAATATAAAAGATACTATAAATCACTTAGGGGCGGATTTAGAGTCTGGATTGGCGATTTAGTATATAGAATGAAAAAATGATAAAAAAATAGCGGATGCACATTAATGTGCATCCGCTATTTGCTTTTAAAGATTTAATTATTTAATCTCGACAGTTGCGCCGACTTCAGTTAACTTAGCTTTGAGAGCTTCTGCGTCATCCTTGCTTACAGCTTCCTTAAGTGTCTTAGGAGCGCCGTCTACAAGAGCTTTAGCTTCTGCAAGTCCAAGACCTGTGATTTCACGAACAGCCTTGATAACCTTAATTTTTTCTGCGCCTATTTCAGTAAGAACAACGTCGAATTCTGTTTTCTCTTCAACTGCAGCAGCAGCGGTAGGAGCAGCAACAGCAACAGCTGCAGCGGCAGAAACGCCAAATTCCTCTTCAACTGCTTTAACGAGCTCGGAAAGCTCAAGAACGGAAAGAACCTTAATCTCTTCAATAAGAGCTGCTATCTTCTCAGATGCCATTTTGATTACCTCCAAAATTTTTAATTAATTTTTTATGATTGTTTATTCAGCGACGGTTACATCTGCTGAATTGTCCTTATCAACGACAGCTTGAATAACTCGAGCAAAAGCCGCGATAGGTGCGTTGAAAACATTTGCAACACTTGCAAGCAGAACTTCTCTTGATGGTAACTTAGCAAGACTATCAATTTTATCAACGCTAATTATTGTTCCATCGAGGAAACCACTCTTTATAGTAAAGTTGGAATGCTTGTCTGCAAATTTGCAGAGAATTCTTGCAGCAGATACATAATCGTCAGAACTTGTAGCAACGGCTGTTGTACCGGAAAGTACGCTATCCATACCGCTTAAAGATGTATCGGCAACTGCACGACGAAGAAGCGTGTTCTTAATAACTGCATAACTAACACCGGCGTCACGCAACTCCTTACGAAGCGCCGTGTCGTCAGCAACATTAATACCCATGTAATCGACGAGGACGCCGGCACACGAATTGTTAAGTTGTTCCTTCAAAGTAGCAAGTTGTTGCTGCTTAACTTCTAAAATCTTCTCACTTGGCAAACTAATTCACCTCCGATATAATAAAAAACAAAAGTGCCTATCCACAAAGACTTGAGGATAGGCACATACACACATAATAGCTCGCAAAAGCGAGGTGTAATGGCAATCCTCGGTAGGCGGTAAACATTATGCCGAAATGGCACCTACTGTCTTTGGAAATGCAATATTGATATGATAACACATCAAAGTTTTAAAGTCAATAGTTAAATAACTTTAAAAATCAAACTATACACCGAATTTACCGGTGTTAAGCTTAATTCCAGGGCCCATGGTTGTTGCAACAACACAGGACTTAATATACTGTCCTTTTGTAACAGCTGGCTTTGCTTTGATGACAGCACCCATAAGAGTGTCGAAGTTCTCGCGAAGCTTCTCTGGACCAAAGGAAACCTTGCCGATAGAGCAGTGGATGATGTTTGTTTTGTCAAGACGGTACTCAATTTTACCTGCTTTTGCATCGGTTACTGCACGAGCAACATCAGGTGTAACGGTTCCGGCTTTTGGGTTAGGCATAAGTCCACGAGGACCGAGAACCTTACCAAGACGACCAACAAGACCCATCATGTCAGGGGTTGCAATAACTACATCGAAATCCATCCAGTTTTCTTTCTGAATCTTTTCAACGAGGTCCTCTGCGCCAACATAATCAGCGCCTGCTGCTTCTGCGTCTTTAACCTTGTCACCTTTACAGATAACAAGTGTTCTGACGGTTTTGCCTGTTCCGTTTGGAAGAACAACAGCGCCGCGAACCAGTTGGTCAGCATGGCGAGAGTCTACGCCCAAACGAATGTGAATTTCTACAGTTTCATCGAACTTAGCTGTTTTGGTTTTAACTGCCAAATCTAAAGCCTCTTCGACATCATATTGTTTGTTTTTATCGACAAGCTTTGCGCTGTCGAGATAATTTTTACCATGTTTCATTTTACAATGTACCTCCCAATTGAGTGGTTAAATCGGAAATTTCCTCCCACCCGGGAGCATTAGTCGATAACAGTGATGCCCATGCTGCGTGCAGTTCCAGCAATCATAGACATTGCTGTCTCAACCGTTGCTGCATTTAAGTCAGGCATTTTCTGCTCTGCGATTTTTCTAATTTGCTCACCGGTAATTTGTGCAACCTTGGTCTTGTTAGGAACGCCAGAGCCGCTTTCGATTCCACATGCTTTCTTAATAAGAATAGCAGCTGGTGGAGTCTTTGTGACGAAGCTGAACGAACGGTCCGCATAGACAGTAATAACGACAGGAATCAAAAGTCCCGCATCGTTTTTGGTACGCTCATTAAACTCCTTGGTGAACGCCATAATGTTTACACCGTGCTGACCCAGAGCTGGACCTACAGGTGGCGCTGGAGTGGCTTTGCCAGCTGGGATTTGCAGTTTGATAAAGCCCGTAATTTTTTGAGCCATTTTTTGCACCTCCAAAAAAATCGTGGTAATGGTGATGTTTTTCACCCGGCGGAATGCAATATTTACATTCCTCCCACAGGGCATCGAAAAACACGATGCCGCAGCCCTCAGGCCGCTTAATAAGCGGAAATACCGCTAATTAACGTGAATTAATCGACCAACTTAAGTTGATCAAGCTCAAGCTCGACAGGTGTTTCTCTGCCAAACATTGAAATAGTGACGCGAACATAGTTTTTATCCACATTCATTTCGTCAACAATGCCCATGAACCCTTCTAAAGGACCGTCAATAATCTTGACGTTATCACCGACCTGATAGGTAACTTCGACGGTGCGCTTTTCAACGCCGAGAGCTGCAACTTCACTATCGGTAAGGGGAACAGGCTTGGATCCCGGACCGACAAATCCGGTACACCCGCGCGTATTTCGAACAACATACCATGAATCGTCTGTAACGATCATCTTGATTAGAACATAACCCGGGAAGATCTTGCGCTCGACTTCTCGAGTTTTATTATCCTCTTTAATTTCGGTAACTGTTTCAGTAGGTACCTTTATTTCAAGAATAAGATCTTGCAAACCGCGGTTTTCAACCATTTTTTCAAGATCGGTCATGACTTTATTCTCATAACCGGAGTATGTGTGAACGACATACCATTTTGCATCATTAAATTCAGACATCTATTAACCTCCAATGCTTTGTAACAACATGTAAGGACTACTTATTGACACCCAAAATGAGGTTAATCAAGTTTCCAAGACCAAAATCAAGAAGCCAGATGAAAGCGCCAACAATCAAGCACATTATCAAAACAACAACTGTGTTTTTGACAACAAAGCGTGGTCTCGGCCAAACAATCTTCTTAACTTCGCTCTTGTACTCACGCAAGAAACGAATGATTCGCTTGGGAATGGTTAACTTTTCGCCTTTTGACGCCATAACCTCAATATAATCAGCAGCAAGTACATAAACGACACCGCTTACGGTAGCAAGCAATAAAGCAATTGCGGTTAGGATGACACTGAGTGCGTAAACAGCACCAGTAACATTTTCAAGAGGTCTTGTATCGACAAAAAGCATTGGATTTGAAAGAGCAATAACCAGCATATAAATACCGGGAATCACTGAAAATGCAATGTTTATAAGGCGAGAACCCTTGAATTTGAAGTTTAAAGCAGCGGTAATAACTGAAACAATTGTCAACAAAAAGCAAAAAAGAATATCTGCAGATCTTGCCATTTTTATTGTTTCACCGATTACAGTAGTAATCTTACTGCCTAAAGCAAGTTGAGCACCTATTAAGGTTACCTCATTGCCGTTGGAAGTGACTGTTGCAAAACTGGTGAAAAACAGAACAATTGCACCTACACTAAAAACTAATGTTAGAATGCGAAAAATATTTCGTAAAGTCTTCATACTTTCCGCCCTCCTACTTTGTTTCTTTATGAAGTGTATGCTTTTTGCAGAACCTGCAATACTTGTTCATTTCAAGTCTGTCTGGGTCGTTTTTCTTGTTCTTCATTGTGTTGTAATTGCGCTGCTTGCACTCTGCACAAGCTAATGTGATTTTAACTCTCATGACGGCACCTCCCGTTTTACGGAAATATTTGTGATTTCATGTCGATTAATTCGAATGAAATGACGGCCTCCCTCTCTCCAAGCACTACAAACTGCAATTTCAAACAATACATTGAATGAAAAAGAAAGCGACCAACCAGTAGTAGTAATGAATAGCTAGGATAGAATCTTTTACAAAAAAAAGACCTTTGCAGAGGTGTAGTTATTATAGCACACCTCATTTCATCGGTCAAGTGTTTTTGGAATTTTATTCAATTGGGTTAATAGCCACAAAAGAAATTCCTGTTGCGCCCGGTCCTGCGTGCACTCCAACAGTAGATCCGATATTACATAACTCAAATTCATCAGTCTTTATTCTGGGAAATGCAGGTTTAAAGTAATCCATAAATTCATGCATAATTGAAGGCATATGTGTATGGGCAAAGAATTTTGTGTAATTTTCATTAATACCGTATTTTCCAACTAACTTCAGTATTGATTCATTAGCGCGCTTTTGCCCGCGCTGCTTTCCAATAACCTCAACAAGTCCATCTTTAATGGTTATGATGGGTTTGAAATTTAACATAGCACCGATAAATGCAGTTCCGGGTGAAAGCCTCCCACCCATTTGCAGATATTTAAGGTTGCCGATTGAGGCAAGGAGAACGACTCTCTCTTTAAGTTGCTCGATTTCTTCGAAAATTTCTTTTGCAGTTTTACCGGCATCACGCATTTTAACAGCTTCCATTACAAGAAGTCCTAGAGCAAATGTGACTGTTCTTGAATCACATATATAAATATTTTCACATCCCATTTGGTTTTTAACCATAACAGATGTGTTGTAAACTCCGCTCATATTGCTGGATATATGTATCGCAACTACATCGTCGCCCTGGTCAATACTTTTTTTAAAAATGCCTTCGATGACAGCAGGAGAGGGCTGAGCGGTCTTGGGTAATTCAGTTGAAAGCTCTAGCAGTTCATAAAATTGTTCTATAGATAGTTCCTCTCTCGGAATGAAAGAACGCTCTCCAAAAATTATATTAAGAGGAATTATACCAATATTATTATTATCTATATAGTTATAATCCAAGTCGCTACTGCTATCAGTAATGATTTTTATTGCCATTGAGTACTCCGTCCTCCTTATTGAAAAGGAATATCTTATTAGAATAAATCGAGATTTAACCTAAAAATAAATACTATCAAAAACGATAGATTAAGTCAACACTAAGTTATTTATGGTAAGAACTACCTTCAATAATTTTAAAGGAACGATATATTTGTTCCAAGAGCATAACACGCGCCAGCTGGTGAGGAAATGTCATGGGTGACATCGAAAGCTTAAAATGGGAAATGTCTTTAACTTTTTTAGACAATCCATAAGATCCACCTATTACAAAGCATATGTTTGAGAAGCTGCCCACGGCGGAGAACTCTATTTTTTCTGCAAGCTCGGTGCTGGAAAGCAATTTGCCCTCGATGCACATTGAGACGAGCATTGCGCCTGTTGGAATTTTGCCGAGAATCTTCTTTCCCTCTTTTTCGATGGCATTTTGAAGTTGTAAGGGGGAGGGCTTTTCGGGGATTTTTTCGGGATCAAGCTCAACGATTGTCAAAGAGCAATAGCCTGAAAGACGTTTGATATATTCGCTGCAGGCATCTCGCAAATAATTTTCCTTAAGACGTCCTACTGATACAATAGTGACTTTTTGCATAATAATCACCATTTCCTTTTAGACACAAAAATCCATAAAATTTCAACCAATATAACGATTATTAAGGCATGTGCCGTTGTTGCCGCTTGTCGACGAGCGGTACGCCTTTAATATTTTTAGCGTGATTTTCCACACTAATCCTCTAACAAATAATCATTTTGCTGCCACAAGGAGACGCAATATGTAGTAAGTAATCACTGTCTTCGATCATACCGTTGTCAATCAGAGAAGCACGCGCGGTTGCACGAACAATTTCAGGGTGATTATTTTCACGACTGAGGTGAGACAACACAATTCTGGTTGCTCCGTTGCTAATAAGGCCGGGAAGTTCGATTGCACATGAGGCATTCGATAAATGACCGTTATCACTCAAAATTCTTCTTTTTAAAACATAGGGGTAAGGGCCGTTCTCCAACATCATAACATCATGATTAGACTCCAACATTACGATATTACAACCGTTTAGCGCATTTCGCACTTCATCAGTAATAACTCCCAAATCGGTGCAGACAACTGATTTAATTCCGTCAGGGAGAGTAATTGTATATCCGCTGGATCCTACACAATCGTGAAGAGTAGAAAACCTTGACACAACCATATTGTTAATATCAATAGCATTTTCACCAATGATATTGATATTAGTCGTAGGACATATTTTGTCCGATGATTCTAAGGTTGCGGCAGTTGCGGCAGAAGCATAGATCGGTATATCCCAGTTTTTTGAGATGGTTTTCAAACCAGAAATATGATCTGAATGTTCATGTGTAATAAAAATAGCTTTTATTTCATTGCGGTCAACACCGATTTGTTCAAGAGCCAAGTTGATTCTTTTGGCGCTAACACCCACATCAATCAAGATTCCGCCCGAACCGGTACCTATATATGTACAATTTCCGCTACTTCCACTAAAAAGCGTACAAAATCGAGCCATAGGCTTTCTCCTTTTTTAATAACAGCAAAACTCCGCATGCTCTTGACCGTTCCAAACGGATTGTAGCAAACTTTCGTTAACCTCAAAATTAAGTGTAGGGAACAGTCTTGACTGTTCCGAAACAAGAGTTATGAAATTATTTATTAATAATACAAAACTAGGGTTGCCCATTGGCAACCCTGAAGATTTATAGAGCAGCTTTTCGAAGATTAGAATCCGCAGTTCTGACACGTTTTATGTCAGCCCCTAAAGCACCTAGCTTTTCTACAATATCCTCATAGCCTCTGTCAATATATTCAATATTATCAACTTCAGTAGTGCCGTTTGCAACAAGTCCGGCAATTATCATAGCGGCACCGGCGCGTAAATCACTTGCATGTACAGGTGCAGAGCTTAACATTTCTACGCCGGTTACAACTGCAAAACGTCCATCTACTTTAATTTTAGCACCCATAAGAGTTAATTGATCAACATATCTAAAACGATTGTCCCAAACACCCTCAGTGACGGTGCTTACTCCGTCAGCAATAGCCAAAAGAGTTGTCATCTGTGGCTGCATATCAGTTGGAAAACTAGGGTGTGGCATTGTAAGAACACTACATGACTTGGGACGATTTGGATTTGAACGAATCATAATTGAATCATCAAATTCTTCAATCAGCGCGCCTGTTTCAATAAGCTTTGCAGTTATTGACTCTAAATGTTTAGGAATAACATTTTTAACAAGAACTTCGCCTTTGGTTGCAACAGCAGCAATCATGTAAGTTCCTGCTTCAATCTGGTCGGGTATAATGCTATAAGTAGTTCCGTGAAGCGTCTTAACTCCACGAATTTTAATAACATCTGTGCCGGCTCCCATAATATTGGCGCCCATAGAATTTAAAAAGTTTGCCAAATCAACAATATGAGGTTCCTTAGCGGAATTTTCAATAATAGTAAGACCGGTTGCTTTAACAGCGGCAAGCATAATATTTACTGTTGCACCAACTGAAACTTTATCAAGAAAGATTGAACTGCCTGTGAGTGTTTCCGCACGAGCATCAACCATTCCGTTGTCAATAATAACTTTAGCCCCAAGTGCTTCGAAGCCTTTAATGTGTTGATCAATAGGGCGGACACCAAAATCACATCCACCTGGAGGCGCAACTCTTGCTTTTTTGAAACGGCCAAGCATTGCACCAATAAAATAGCTGCTGGCTCTCATTCCGGATGTCATAGAAGAGGGAAGTACAAAAGAGTTGATATGTGATGGGTCTATTTCCACAGTTGATTTATCTATAACCTTAATACTAGCGCCAAGGTCATATAATATTCTTATTATTGCATTAACATCTGATATACATGGTATATTTTCAATACGACAAATACCATCTGAGAGCATAACCGCAGGTATAATTGCAACAGCAGCATTTTTTGCTCCACTTATTGTAACTTCACCGCGTAATATATGTCCACCATTAATTATAATCTTTTCCAAAATAAAGGCACTCCCAATGATGATTTTTTTCTTCATAATTAGTATTGCCAACTATAATGCAACGAGCAAAAATAGCAAAACAATTAAGCTGCTAAATAATTCAAAATAATAATTCAAATAACACCAAAATGTATTATACATATATTTAGTGCTCTTGTCAAACATATACTTTGATATACAACTAAAAAGTGCTATGAATATTTTGGAAAATTTTCAATAATAACGGTATATCAAAATTTAGTTTAACGAGCAAAATATTTAAAGATTTAGAACAATTATTTTATGTAATTTGAGTTTATGAAAAGGATGAAAGACCAATCAGTTCAACAGATGGAATTTCGACAAAGTGGAAGTTCCTCATCAAAAATGAATGATGTGTTCTATCTTGGAAGCGTCATATAAATAGTGGGAATATCTAAAAACCTGACGAATGTTAGATTTGAGGAAAAAGACGCACCAAGATGTTGGGCGGATTGTTTTAGAGATTCCCTTAATTAACAGGTCGCTATATTTTAAATATTGCGACCGATTTTTGTTGAAAAAAGTAAACAAAAATGATATGATATTAATTTAAGAAGTACTTAAGTGTGAAAACTCACATTGATACTTCGTTAGCGCAGATTAAACTGCTGATGAAGTATTAATAAATTTGTTTATAATGATATAGTTATAGATTTATAAAGCATAGAAATTTGAAAGGATGTATCTATTAATATGAAAGAGCTTATGCTTGGCAACGAAGCTGTTGCACGTGGACTTTATGAGGCAGGTGTAAAGGTGATTTCGAGCTACCCGGGAACTCCGAGTACCGAAATTACAGAAAACGCCACAAAATATGATGAAATGTATTGTGAATGGGCACCTAATGAAAAGGTTGCAACCGAGGTTGCTATCGGTGCATCTATTGGCGGAGTTCGCTCTTTTTGCGCCATGAAACATGTTGGCTTAAACGTCGCGGCAGATCCGATTTACACAGCATCTTATACCGGAGTTAATGGTGGTATGGTTCTTGCAGTTGCTGATGATCCGGGAATGCATTCATCACAAAACGAGCAGGATTCAAGGCATCACGCAATTGCCGCAAAACTTGCTATGCTGGAGCCTTCGGATTCTACCGAATGCCTGGAGTTTACAAAACTCGGCTTTGAACTGTCGGAAAAATTTGATACTCCTGTTATTCTTAGGCTGACAACCAGAATTGCTCACTCTAGTTCTCTTGTTGAGCTGGGACAGCGTGAAGAAAAAGAAATAAAGGATTTTCCGAAAGATCCTCAAAAATATGTTATGATGCCCGCAATGGCTATCAAACGTCATGTAATTGTCGAACAGCGTATGCGTGATCTCGTAGAATGGGCGGAGACTTGCAAAATCAACACTGTTGAATATAATGACGGTGCAAAACTGGGAATAATCTGTGCCGGGGATTGCTATCAATATGCAAAAGAGGCTCTTGGGAGTACAGCTAATTACTTAAAACTCGGCATGGTAAATCCATTGCCTATTGACTTGATTAAAAATTTTGCATCAAAATGTGAAAAGACGGTTGTCTTTGAAGAACTTGATCCAATTATTGAGAACCACTGTAAGACAATTGGTTTAGATGTGGTAGGTAAAGAACTATTCGGACTTTTGGGAGAATTTTCTCAGTCAACCATTCGTGAAAAACTGTTGGGACAGAAAACTGATTTATTGAAGTCTGATATTAACATCGTGCCCCGTCCTCCGGTTCTTTGCGCAGGATGCCCTCATCGTGGAACTTTCTATGCGCTTAAATCTCTTGGGTGTAATGTAAGCGGTGATATCGGCTGTTATTCTCTTGGAGCAATGGCTCCACTGTCAAGTGTCGATACGACTATCTGCATGGGCGCATCAGTTTCTGCACTACACGGTATGAGCAAAGCCAGAGGAGCTGAATTTTCTAAGAAATCCGTTGCTGTTATCGGAGACTCAACATTCATACATTCAGGAATAACCGGAATAATTGATATTGTCTATAATAAAGGCATTTCTACTGTTCTTGTGCTTGACAATTCAATTACAGGAATGACGGGTCATCAAAACAATCCTACTAACGGGCTTACTATTAAAGGTGATCCAACAGTTGCTGTTGATTTGGAATCATTGGCCAGAGCTTGCGGATTTAAGAACGTAAGAGTAGTTGATCCATATAATATAGCTGAGGTTAAGACTGTTGTTAAGCAAGAGCTTGAAAAAGAAGAACCTTCAATGGTCATTTGCCGCAGACCATGTGCGCTGCTTAAAACTGTTAAACGCAAACCTGCATTAAAGGTCAACGCTGATAAGTGCATTGGATGCAAATCGTGCATGAAAATCGGTTGCCCTGCTATCAGTATGAGAGACAAGAAAGCTGTTATAGATTTTACCCAGTGTGTTGGATGCGGTGTTTGCGAACAAATGTGTAAATTCGGCGCAATTACTGAATAAGCAACTTATATTTAATAAAAGAATGCTTTTATCATCCTCTACTCTGCAAGATAAAAGCGACGAGTTATTTTTAGTTTGTGCCGATACAGAGCGGCGGAATGGAGAAATTATGACAAAAAATATTATGATAGTCGGCGTTGGCGGACAGGGAACATTGCTTGCCAGCCGTTTACTTGGAACCGTAATGGTTAATAAAGGATACGATGTTAAGATTAGCGAAGTTCACGGAATGTCGCAGCGTGGTGGTTCTGTTGTTACATATGTTAAATTTGGCGATAAGGTTGATTCTCCGCTTGTGGACAAGGGTGAAGCCGATATAGTTATGGCTTTTGAGCAGCTTGAAGCGGCTCGTTGGTTGCCTTATCTTAAGCCGAACGGACATTTGATTGTCAACACCCAGTCTATAGATCCAATGCCTGTTATTAATGGCGTTGCAGAATATCCTCAAGGTATAATTGACAGCATTAAGGCAACAGGTGTGTCTGTAACTGCTACCGATGCACTATCAATTGCAGTTGAATCAGGCTCTGCTAAAGCTGTTAATGTTGTGCTTATCGGAATTATGGCGAAACATCTTGATATCACCGAAGAAGAGTGGATGTCAGCAATAGAAAGCACTGTTCCCGTTAAATTTATTGAGATGAACAAAAAAGCCTTTTTGCTTGGATATAATTTAAAATAGTACCTACAATTTGAAGATTCAATGAGGTGACCACTAGTGGAAAACAATTGTTTTCAGCCGGAGATAGAGTGTGCAGATTTAAAAACTCTCCGCAAAGTTCAGTCTGATAGACTGGTTTCTATGGTAAAGCGATGTTATGAAAAAATCCCCTTTTATCATCAAAAATTTGATGAAATGGGTATTAAGCCAGAGTATATTAAATCCATAGATGATTTGTCAAAGCTGCCGTTTACATATAAGACAGATTTGCGCGATACTTATCCTTTTGGATTATTTGCAGTCCCAAAAGAAGAGCTTATAAGAGTTCATGCTTCTTCGGGAACAACCGGCAAGCAAACAGTTGTTGGTTATACTAAATATGATATAGAAATATGGTCAGATTCAGTCGCTCGTGCAATTGCCGCCGCCGGTGGTACAAAAGAAGACCTAGTTCATGTGGCATATGGTTACGGATTGTTCACTGGTGGCCTTGGAATTCATTATGGTGCTGAACGACTTGGAGCCACTGCGCTTCCTGTTTCGTCGGGAAACACAGCTCGACAAATTCAGATTTTTCAAGATTATGAATCTGACATACTATGCTGTACACCTTCATATGCGGCATATCTTGGCGAAACCTGTCGCGATATGGGCATTGATACAAAGGAGCTTCCACTTCGAGCGGGGATTTTTGGAGCAGAAGCTTGGAGTGAAGGAATGCGCGAAAACATTGAAAAGCTATTGAATATTAAAGCTTATGATATTTATGGTTTGTCAGAAATTGCAGGCCCCGGTGTGGCTTATGAATGTTGCGAGCAAAACGGAATGCATGTTTGTGAAGACTATTTTTATCCTGAAATTATTGACTCTGATACAGGAGAAGTTTTACCTGATGGCCAGCAGGGCGAACTAGTATTTACCTGCATTGCAAAGGAAGCTTTGCCGCTTGTTCGTTATCGCACAAAGGATATTTGTTCGCTTAGCCATGAGAAATGCAGTTGCGGAAGAACACTTGTTAAGATGATGAAACCTCAGGGCAGAACAGATGATATGTTGGTTATCAGAGGCGTAAATGTGTTCCCATCACAAATTGAGTATGTTCTTACAAAGCTCGGAATGGAACCGAATTATCTTATTGTTGTTGATCGGGTTAATAATCACGACACACTTGAAGTTCAGGTTGAAATGACGGCTAATACTTTTTCTGATTCTGTGAAAGTGATTAATAAGCTTGAAAGCAAAATTGCATCTGAACTTAAAACAACACTAAATATTGCGGCAAAGGTTGTTTTGGTTGAGCCAAAAACTTTGGCTAGGTCTGAGGGTAAAGCAAAAAGAGTCTTAGATAATCGCAAATTATAAAACACTTGGGAGGTATGGTCTATGTTAATTAAGCAGCTTTCTGTTTTTATTGAAAACAAACCGGGCAGGATGTCAGAAATAACTGAAACACTTTGCAAAAATCGTATTGATATTCGTGCGCTTTCAATTGCCGATACCACAGACTATGGAATTTTAAGATTGATTGTGAACAAGCCAGAGGAAGCTTTAGAAGCACTTAAACAAGATGGAATAACTGTTTCTCTAACTAATGTAATAGCAATTGCCATCCCGGATGTTACAGGTGGACTTGACAAAGCTGTTAAGGCACTTTCCTCACAGGGAATTGAAATTGAGTATATGTATGCTTTCCTAAATCCTAAATCACAATCAGCCTTCGTTATTTTGCGTGTTGAAGATAACGAAAAAGCAATTGCTTCATTGCAAGCAGGTGGTATCGAGATTTTAAAAAGCGAAGATATCTATGCAATTTAATTACCCCATTTATTTTAGAGGTGCCCTTTATTTCTAACATAAACAGCCCCAAACCGAGTTAAACGGTTTGGGGCTGTTTTATACTAATTCCAAATAAAAATCAACCAATCTTCGCGGCCTTTTGTTTGCGAGACTGCGTTGTCGTTCTCGGCGGGCGATAGCCCGCCTTCGTCCTCCGCCTTGTCTCACAAACAAAATCCTCGCAAATCTTGGTCACTTTTTAATTGGAATTAGTATTATATGTATATAATGTAGGAAATGCAAAATTTATCGTTTATCGATTGCAATATATTCGTGGTGAGGCACAATGCTTTTGTATGCAGGTCTCATTATTCTTCCGCCTGTAACCAGCTCTTCAATTCTATGAGCGCACCAACCACTAATTCTTGCAATTGCAAAGAGTGATGTGTATAGCTCTACAGGAATTTCAAGCATAGAATATATAAATCCTGAGTAAAAATCGACATTGGGGCAAATAACCTTATTGTCGTTTTTAACTTCTGCAAAAGCAACACAAGAAAGTTTTGCAATATTATCCATCAGCATAAGCTCATCCATACGACCTTTTTTAATGGCTATTGGTTCGGCGCTTTTTCTTAATATTACGGCACGAGGGTCGGAAAGAGTATAAATTGCGTGTCCTATTCCGTAAATCAGGCCTGATCCATCGCCTGCCTGCTTCGTTAATATCTTTTTTAGATATTCGAGAATTTCGTTTTCATCGTTCCAATCCTTAACATGTGCTTTAATATCAGCCATCATTTCGACAACTTTTATATTCGCTCCGCCATGCTTTGGTCCTTTTAGTGAGCCAACTGCTGCGGCGATGGAAGAATATATATCAGTCCCGGATGAAGTTAGCACACGCGTTGCAAATGTTGAGTTGTTACCGCCACCATGCTCTGTATGTAAAATAAGTGCAACATCAAGCAAGTGTGCCTCTTCCGGAGTGTAGGCGCTGTCTTTTCTGATCATGTGAAGAATATTTTCTGCCGTTGAAAGTTCCGGCTTTGGGAAATGAATAACTAAGCTTTCTTTATCATAAGAATGCTTTTTAGCTTGATAAGCATAGGCAACAATAACCGGAAACCTTGCGAACAATTCCAGGCTTTGTCTTAAATTATTTTCCATTGTTTGAACTTCTGCCCTATCATCATATGAATAAAGTCCCAAAACAGCACGAGCCAGATTGTTCATTATATTTATACTTGGAACGCGTAAAATCATGTCTTCCGTGAAATAATTTGGCAATGAACGCATCAAACCTATTGTGTAGTTGAACTTTTCAAATTCTTCTTTGTTTGGCAAATGACCTAACATTAAAAGATAGGATGTTTCTTCAAATCCAAAACGGTTTTCAGCAACACAGCTGTTTACAATATCATCAACAGAATATCCGCGATAGGTCAACTCTCCATCAATCGGCATACGCTCGCCTTCGTTGAGAAGATAACCGTGAACATTACAAATTTGTGTGATTCCGGCGACAACTCCGGTGCCGTCAACATTACGGAGACCACGTTTTACATTATGCTTTTGATAATGGTCAGGAGATATGTAATTATATTTCTCGTAATTAGAGCTTAGATTTTCAAAATAATCCGGCGGTAATGAAGATAAATAATTTCGCATAAACTAAAACACCCACTTTACATGTTTATAATATTGCAATTTTACTATTTTTTAGCGCAAAAGTCAACGGAATCCGACACAGAAAATCGATTATATATTGATTAAATTATGTGATTTTTATACTTAAATATCTTTTATTTTCGCAAATACGTTAAATGTTATTGATAATTTGCATATATCTATAATAGTTGAATGATAATTGGCACAAGGGGAGATAATATGATCTTTTCATTAAGAGTGTTTCCGCGAAGACTTTTTACTGTAGCGATACCAATTATTTTGATAGTTTGTGTTACTCTGGCATTTGTTATTCCTTTTAAAGCTGCCAGTGAGCAAAATATCGAGTCCAATGCATTGGCAAGCGAAGACTATATAAAGTGGGTGGACTTTAGAATTACATCAGAAATATTAAAATATACAATTAAATTGGATATCAATTCACAAACGAATGACATAAAGCTGAATTTTATTGAGTTGCTTAGCATAGCGGCGGTTAAAAATGGCGGTGATTTCAAAAGCACTAAAACTTCTGCAATTGACACAATAGTTAATAAAATAAATAGTGGTAAACAAATATCAGAATTAGTTCTTGGCTGTGAAAAATATTATAACTATTATAATGAGACATATAGAGCAGCACTCGGTGGATTCGTTGGGGACTACGAAGTTGAAGTTGCAAATAAAGATGGTACGGACGATACTCACATGGAAATGAAATACGGTGTAAAAGTTTTTTCTCCAATAGCCAAGTCATATCCCTACAGCCATTATGACGACTTTGGAAACAGCCGATCATATGGATTTAGCAGAAAGCATTTGGGAAATGACCTGCTAGGTCAGGTTGGAACTCCCATAGTTGCGGTGGAATCCGGTGTTGTAGAAGCGATGGGATGGAATCAATATGGTGGTTGGAGAATAGGAATTCGGTCCTTAGATACGAAAAGATACTATTATTACGCCCACTTGAGGAAAGGCTATCCATATAAATTAGGTCTTAAAGAGGGCAATATCATACAGGCGGGTGATGTAATAGGATATATGGGAAGAACAGGTTACAGCACAACCGAGGATAAAAACAATATAGAAACTACGCATTTGCATTTTGGCATGCAATTAATATTTGATGAATCACAAAAGGAATGTAATAATGAAATATGGATAAATGTGTATGAAGTTATTAATATGTTGGATTCGTACCGCAGTCAGGTTGCAAAAATTAATTTGGAAACAAAAGATTATGAAAGAGTATACGAATTTAAAGATTTAAGTACGCCGCAATAATGAGATAAGGCAGAAAACTATCTGCCCTATCTTATTTTAAGGGCACCTCTAAAAACCTGATAACTGCCAGATTGGCGGTTGGACAGCTTTTAGAGGTGCTTTTAATTATATGATTAAGAACAAAAGCGATGTTCTCCTATTACTTTAATAAGAGGGCGTGACCAAATCCATGCACTGGTTGCAGTATTCGGATTAAAATAGTAAATTGCTCCTCCGCAAGGATCGAGTCCATTTAATGCATCTCGAGCAGCCCTATAAGCACTGTCGGATACCGCTTGACTAAATTGACCATCGGTTACACAAGTAAAAGCTCCGTTTTGGTAAATCACACCGGATATGGTGTCGGGAAATGATGGATGTTGTATTCTGTTTAATACAACTGCGCCAACTGCAACCTGCCCACTGTATGGTTCACCGCGTGATTCGGCAGAAATTAAGCGTGCAAGTAAATTGTAATCTGATGAGGAATAACCATTTGTACCGGTGGATGCAGCTGTACCTGTCGCCAGTCCGATCTTTGTAAGAGTTGCAGAACCGGCTATACCATCAGCGGTCAATCCGTTTTTTCGTTGAAAATATTTAACGGCTTCGCGTGTTTGAGTACCATAAATTCCGTCAATACTACCAGTGTAGTATCCCCAATCCTTAAGTCTGGTCTGAATATTTGTTACTTCTGCTCCTCGTGAACCTACCTTAGATAATGCCTGTGTAGGAAAAGCAATTGTACAAAGAAGTAGACATACACAGAGCAAAGTAGAAATAATTCTATTCTTTTTTTTCATTTTATATCCTCCGCATAGCGTTTTATGTGATTTATTATTTCCTACAATGATTGATATATCCACAATTTCTATGAATTTAGTGAATTATACCTAGAAATTAAAAAAGTTTAAAAGTTTTTCAAAAAAGTTCTTGACATGGGGATGCCATTGTGATAATATAATCGAGCGCCCAACAAACGAGGGTAGCGCAGCGAACCTTGAAAATTAAACAACGATTAATAAACTAGGACCCGAACAAGTACTTTGAGAAAAAGTAAAAAAGATGGAACAACACGCAAGTGTTGGACTGAGTATAAAGAGCGAACAAACGCTTTAAATTGGTTTGGACTCGAAAGAGTTTAGATATAATTTTTTAGAGAGTTTGATCCTGGCTCAGGACGAACGCTGGCGGCGTGCCTAACACATGCAAGTCGAACGGACAAA
>JAQVYP010000009.1 GCA_029004655.1 Oscillospiraceae bacterium
CATTGCCCGATCCTGCCAAAAAGAAAGCCATGGTCCGCTGCAAAAATTCATATATATATTTACCCAAAAGCTTTAAGGAAACAAACATAATCAAAAGATTTATCGAAATTGTGATATCCTTGCCTTGAAAGACATTTCCTTTTTTTCGCTGTTCCTCTCGCCGTTTGGGAGTAGCTTTTTCGGTCTTTTCACCCGCCATGAGTAATTCACCTTTTCTTTATGATGTTGTTATACTATTCATCACCCTTGAAATATCAGAAAACATCGTACTGTATAATTCATCACAGAAAGAGCCAAAAAGCGGTGATAACATGACAAGCACAAGAACCCCAACCAAAAGCTTGAGTTGTATGCCAACCGAAAAAACATTAACATGAGGTACCGCTCTGGTTAAAACACCCAACCCCATTTCGGTAATAAACTCTATCGCTATTATTGGCATTGCAAACTTTAATGCAAGCGTGAGCGTTGAGCCCAAAAGTCCTGCAACTGCATATGCAGCATTAGAAAACTGTATGGTAGCCCCGACAGGGATTGCAACGAGGGTATCGGATAAAAGTTTAAATAATGTTATATGTGCATTTGAAGCAAAGAATAATAGAATCAAAAACGAGTTAAAAATCGAACCGGTTACAGCATAAGAAGAATTATTACCGGGATCATATACCTTTGCCATTCCAATTCCAATTTGCATATCTATCGTATCTGCCGCAATTGTAATTGTCGATAAAGTCATATACATTATCAGTGAAATAGCATATCCTATTGCGAACTGCCACATTGCCTTAAAAACAAAATCAAATATTGATGATATTACAGGGACAGCAGCGGTAGTAGATGCTGTTAGCGCAATTGACAGTATTACTGTCAGCCCTGCTTTAACCAAATTTGGAACGTTCTTTCTTCCAAACAGCGGATTCAGCAATATCGCTCCGCTCACTCTAACTAAAATAAGCAGAAACAAGGCGTATTTATCAAACAACATATTAAACATATCTTAGCCCCTGAAATTATTGTAAATATGTAAGCATACTAAACATAGTTCGGTTAAAAAAATCCATCATTGTACTCATCATCCATGGTCCTAATGCTATCAGAACAAGCGCAATTGCGATAATTTTAGGGACAAAGGTTAACGTTTGCTCGTTCACCTGTGTGGCTGCCTGAAATATTGAAACAACAAGACCTACCGCAATGCTTACGATAAGCAGTGGAGCGGCAACCTTAAGACAAGTGAAAAGTGCATCCCTTAAAAATGTAAGAATCTCTCCCTCTGTCACTATTCAGCCAACCCTTCATATTTTTAAGTTTTAATGTTAATCATTATGTTGAAAAACTAGTTACCAATGTTTTAACAACCAAATCCCAACCATCAACTACTACAAACAAAATTAGTTTGAATGGTAATGATATCATTGACGGCGGAACCATTATCATACCCATTGACATGAGTGTACTGGCGACTACCATATCTATTATTAAAAATGGAATTAGAATCATAAATCCCATGATAAACGCTTTTTTTAGTTCGCTTAGGATAAACGCCGGAATTAATGCTGTGTTCGGTATATCATCGTAGTTTTCAACGGTATCCTTGCCGGAGAAAGACATAAAAAGCTTCATCTCTTCCTTATTTGTCTGCTTTAACATGAATGTTCTAAGTGGTTTCATTGCTTCGTCAATTGCCTGCTGCTGAGTTATAGTCCCAGCAGAATAAGGCTCATAAGCATTAGTATTAATTTGTGAAATAACCGGTGACATGATAAAAAGTGAAAGGAATAACGCTAAGCCTATCAGCACCTGATTTGGTGGTGTCTGCTGAGTCCCAAGTCCGCTTCGCACAAATGAAAAAACGATAGATATTCTAGTGAATGAGGTCATCATTAAAATTATTGATGGTGCAAGACTTAATATAGTGAGTAAAAACAAGATTTGTAAGCTTTGTGCCGACCCGTTTGTGCCATCTGTTCCGTTTATAGTAACAGATATCCCTGAATCATCTTCTGCATGAGCACAAAGGGTAGACAGCGCAATAAAACAAATCATAGGAAGAGTAATAGAAACAAACTTCAATACACGGCGCTTCATCTTTAACCTACCTTTAGTGTTTATTCGATACAAAAAACCTGCAGGGCTTGAAATTCCACCCGCCGATTGCATCAGTGGTTATTACTATCGGTATAGACATTATTATCTGACCGGGGACCCTTGCCTTTAAACTTATCAGTAACCAGACTCATTTGCTTTTTTAGAATATCACTAAAAACTGTGACAATATCATCCTGTGAGTTTTTTTCCTCTATCGCAATTTCTATTTCACCAAGATCTTTTAGGAGGGTTATCTGTTGCCCGCTAACGCCAATAATATATTTATTGTCGCATATGTCTGCCAAAATAATAGATTTATCCTGACCTAACATGGTACGGTCAATAATTTTAATATGCTTGCTGCTTGATGATGCTGTGGAATATCGTTTTGTAACCCACTTGCTTCCCCAAATCAGGAGAACCAAAATCAGGACAATTCCTACCATCGAGCAAAGTATTTGCCAATCCAATAAATTGACCTCCTTTAAGCCGATATTCAGCCTACTACTCTTTGTATCGCCTTTATAATTCTATCTGCCTGAAATGGCTTAACAATAAAATCAGCTGCACCGGATTTAATAGCATCAATAACCATAGACTCTTGCCCCATTGCAGAGCACATAATAACCTTTGCATTTGGATCCACTTTTCTTAATTCAATAAGAGCTTGTAATCCGTCCATATTTGGCATAGTAATATCCAAAATTACAATATCCGGTTTTGTCTCTTTATACTTTTCAATTGCAGCAAGCCCGTCAGCTGCTTCTCCGGCGATTTCAAAAGAGTTCTTTTCCAAAATATCTTTAATCATCATTCGCATAAAACTAGCGTCATCTACAACAAGAATTTTTTTACTCATTTAAACAACCCCATTTACTATTTCTGTTATTCTTACGCCAAAATTATCATCGATTACAACGACATCGCCCCTTGCGATAAGTTCCCCATTTACCAAAATATCAACCGGATCACCGGCTTGCTTTTCCAACTCGATTATTGAACCTTGTGTAAACTCAATAATTTCCTTGACCTGTTTGCTCGCTTTTCCGATTTGGACAGCAACTTCTAATGGCACATCCATAATGACGTTAAGGTTTGATAGTGTCGCACTGTTTTCATTGTTTGCATTTAAGTTTGCAAATTTAACTGTCGAAATGTTTGGTTCTTGCTGTCCCGTCTTTATTACCCCCTGATTGCTAATATTCGTTTGCGAACTTGCCTTCACGTCAGGTTGATTTGTAACAGTCTTCAAGTTTTCATGGTCTGTTCCAACCACATTTTTTGTTTGCATTGGCAGCTGTACGTTAATTAAATTTTCGGCTATTTCCTTGGCAAATTCAATTGGCATAATGTTTACAAGTTCGCTGTCTATCATATCTCCTATAGTCAGCTTTAATTTGATTACAACTATTTCCCCAGACAAGGACAATGTGCTTTTGGCGTTGATATTTTGATCTATTAAAACACATTCAGGAGTGGAAATATTAATTTTTCTATTAAAGAAAGCAGCAAGAGCTGTCGACGATGATCCCATCATTTGGTTCATTATCTCTGCAATAGCACTCGTATGTATTTCAGTAAACGGATCATCATTATCTGCGCTTGTATTACCCGTCATTATATTGACTATTTTCTTGACATCGTCTTGCTTAATAACAAAAAAGTTGAATCCTGATAAGCCCTCTATATATTTTATTTGAACACCAACAGCAGGAAACAAGCTTATGTATTCGAATTTTTCGCTGCTTATAACTGTAACCTTTGGGGTGGTAATATACACCTTTACATTTAGTAAAGTTGATAAAGTCTTTGCAGCAGCTCCCATACTAATATTTACTGATTCCCCCAATGAATCAATTTCCATCGCATTGAGTTCAATATGGTTTTCCTGTGATGTATCGGTTTTTTTGTTTATTAAATTATCTGTCATATCTTGTGATAAATGATCCATAATATCTCCTATTCAACAGGTCTTACGATTTCTACTGCTTTTTTATTATTTAAAATTCCAAGCTGAGCATAAAACCACGTTTTGTTATTTATATTTATCTTTACATTATCATTTGGTTTCTGGTTGAGTTTAATTACATCACCAACCTCCATGCTAAGCACATCTTTCATCTTAATAACTGAATTCCCAAGAACAGCCGTAACATCAATATCTGTTTTGCATATTTGAGATAATATACTCTGCCTTGTAGTGTCATATCCTAGATCACTTCTGGTTCGTTTGGTCATCCTATACTTTGTATAAAGCTTATCGCTTATTGGCTCTAACCATAAATAAGGAATACACACAGTCATGTTTCCCGTAATTCCCTTTATGTTTACACTTAAAACAATTATTACTATAACTTCATCAAGGTTCATTATGTGGCTTGATCTGTTACCTGTTTCAAGCTTGATAAATACCGGATCAATATCCGCTATACTTGCCCATGCGTCTTTAAAATAAGTGGTTGTATTTCTGTAAATCTTCTCCATCAGAACCATTTCAATGTCTGTATAATCCCTGTTCATAACTCCGCTGTTTCCTGAACCGCCCAGAAGCTTGTCTATTATTGTGAAAATCAACTCTTTAGAAAGTTCCATTAAAACGTTACCTTCAAAAGGATTTAATTCCATTATCCCCAATAGTGAAGAATCCTGCATTGCATTAGAATATTCATAATATTTTGTTTCTTCAATAGTGACAACTTCTACTTGGCAATAAGTTCTGAGTATTCCGGTAAGATAAGATGATAGATGTTTGGCATATAACTCATATACTCCGACAATTGTACGAAGTTGTTCTTTGGCAAGTTTCCTAGGAATCTTAAAATTATATTCCTTGACCTTCTTAGCCTTTTTTATCTTCTCATTATCTATCTCTACTTTCCCACCAATAATATCATTTAAGAGCTCATCAATCTGACTTTGAGCTAGTACATCTTTCATGATTTTCTCTCCTTTATGCCTCGATGACTGAATATGCTCTAAGGATCCGTTGATTCTGTAGCAGTATCCTCCGCACTGATAGAAGTTGGATTCGATGCAGCCATTGCAGCTTCACAGCTCGTTATAACAAATTCTACCCTTCGGTTAGATGCTCTGCCTTCTTCTGTTTCATTATTACCTATAGGATGATACTGTCCGTACCCTACTGCACACAGTTTTATCGGATCAATATTTCCTATACTTTTTGCATACTCTAAAACGTTGACTGCCCTTCGTGCTGAAAATTCAAATGTATCAATAAATTGAGGTTGCCCCTGCCTGTTGGCTGCCGTATGTCCCTCAATTTCAATCATATCAATTAAGTCGATTGAGTTATTTAAAAGTCCGCAAATATTATTAAGAATTTCTTTTCCGTCCGCTCGAAGTACTGCGATATCCGGATCAAAAAGTATTGTATCCTTAAATCTAAGCGTAATTGTCGAGTCCCCTGACAAAAGCTCAACCTTTGATGAAAGATTGTGGTTTTCAATATAATCATCAATCGTATTGTACAATTCATCCTTTGGACTAATTCGCGAAACACTTAAATCTGAAACATCAGTAAATGAAGTTGATTCCGTTATGGAAGCTGAAGATGGCTTAAACTCGTCTAAATTAAAAGATTCAACGATCTCTTTCCATTTGTTTTCATTAACTGTTGAAAAGGAAAACAGCAATACAAAAAAGCATAGTACCAGGGTAATAGTATCACTATATGTATTCATCCACTCGCTAGTATTTACATCTTTTTTTGGACGCTTGGCTCGCATTAATCCACCTCCCGTAAAATAAAACCGTAACAACTCTTTATTCTATGAACCATACTAAATGATTTATTTGTTTGTAACTTTTGGTGGTCCGACTTTTAAATCATTACTTTTTATTTTAGAAGGTAGATAACCTAACAGTTTCTCCTTAATAAGTCTAGGATTTTCACCAACCTGGATAGCTAAAATTCCCTCTATTACTATCTGTTTGCAAAGCAGCTCACTCTCATCAAGTGTTTTCAGCTTACCTGCAAGAGGAAGGAAAATTACGTTTGCCAATACTGAGCCATAAAAGGTGGTTACCAAAGCGATTGACATACTTGGTCCTAAAGAGTCAGGATCATCAAGATGCTTTAACATATTTATAAGTCCAACCAGAGTTCCTATCATACCGAAAGCTGGTGCATATGCTGCACCTTTTTCAAGTATTGTCTGGGTTGCAATATGTCGATCTTCAATGCAAGAAACCTCATTTTCAAGGACTGAGCGTACAGTTTCTTGATCGTGCGAGTCAATCATTGTCATAACACCGCGTATCAAAAATGGATCATCGTATTCTTTAACCGCTTTCTCAAGTGATAACAGTCCGCCCTTCCTCGCCTGCTCTGCCAGTTCAACAATATTATCTATTATTTTCACAGGACTTACTGATTTTGAAAAGAAAGCCTTACGGCACGCCGGAATAATAGTTTTTAGGCTTTTAATAGGAAAGTTCATTAACATTGCAGCAGCTGTTCCGCCTAATGTGATATAAATGGAACCCACATCAAAAAAGGAAATGAGTGATCCATTAGTCATTATTCCGTAAATAAGTACTGCTATGCCTGCTACAAAACCTATAATTGTTGATATATCCATTTCACACCATCTACATTATAATTATTTTCTATCCCCGGAGTAATTTAAAGGGAACATTTGGCATTTATTATAAAACGCAACAACTTCATCAATGATTTGCTCGACAGAATCACTTACCACCACTGTTTTTCCATTTGTAAGTACTATAACAGTATCAGGTGTTTGCTCAATACTCTCAATAATCATAGGATTAAGATAAAGTGGTTCTTGATTCAACTTTGTTAATTTAATCGTTATAAAAACCTCCCTTTAAATTCTTAAATCATCTATCTTTTAAGGTTAACTAACTCCTCAAGCATTTCATCAGACACAGTTATTACTCTGGAATTTGCTTGGAATCCTCTTTGTGTTGTTATCATATCAGTAAATTCTTTTGACAAATCAACATTTGACATTTCGAGTGCACCCGACACAATGGTTCCTGTTGCATTCTCACCCGGGATGGTAACCAATGGAATGCCGGAATTCTTTGTTTCTTTAAAATAGATTCCATCCTCTTGGGACAAACCCGCTTCATTTGAAAATTTAGCAACTGAAATCTGGCCTAAAACCTCGATTTCGTCGGTAATATGCTCAGGATTTTGGGCTGAAATATATCTTCCCGATACAGTTCCGTCTTCTGCCAATGTTATGTCTGTATAAAGAGCTGGATTCGTAAGCATGCTATCAAGATTTAAGCCAGTAATTGTCTCTCCTGTTGCACCTGAAGCAACATTATCACCGGTAAATACACCGCCAGCACCTAACTTTACATTGTTATAAATAATGGAATTTACTCCTGTGGTAGTATCAGTTCCTGTAATTGACCCATTTGCATAAACTACATTAGTATATCCCGCAATATTTAGCGACGGACCATTTATAGAACCAAATGCTTCTACTTTATCTGTGAAATGTCCCCTATATAATCCTGATACTGTTCCATTTGTTGAAATGATCCATTCAGAATAATCAGCCGGTTCTGCTGTGAAATCTGTTAGATTACCTATAACTTCAACTGATAAACTAGTCATATTATTTCCTGTTATAGTACCATCAGCATTAATTGTAATATTGTTAAATTGAACGCCTGTTGCAGCTGTTGCTTTGCTGTCGCCTGTTAATACTCCATTTGCATAACTAATATTTTCATATGCTGTAGTCTCCGCACCATTTAAAGATCCGACGCTTTCATATGCGTTTGGAGTATGTTGAGAGGCAACGCCTGCATATACACCTGTAATTTTTCCGTCTGAACCAATTGCAATATCGGTATAATCATTGATATTATCAATGGTTATCGGAGAAGCAGCAGCACCGTCGCCTGCATTTACAGGTTGCCAACCGGCAACATAATTTCCTTTTGAATCCACAAGTCCGCCCTTAGTATCAAAAATGAAGTTTCCGGCTCTGGTGTAACTTTTATTTCCCGCCATATCCTGAACAGTAAAATATCCATCGCCTGCAAGATAAAGGTCGAGAGTCCTATCCGTTGAAGAATAGCCGCCCCTTGTGTTTATTACATCGATTGTAGATACTGTTGAACCATATCCCACCTGTTTAGCGTTAGTACCACCCTGATTTTCGGTACTTGCAGTTGCATTAGAAAGTGTCTGATAATAAACATCCTTAAAGGTCACCCTGCTGGACTTAAACGCTGTTGTATTTACATTTGCAATATTATTTCCTATTACATCCATTTGCGTTTGATGTGCCTTAAGCCCTGAAACCCCTGAAGTCAATGATCTTAACATTTTATTTTCCTCCTAAAATTCATTAAGAAACTTGTGTAATTTCATTTGTTGATACTCTGTTACCGTCGACGGTAATATACGTTTCACCGCTTAAAAATTCAACCTTTTCAGCTATACCATTAATGTATGTAGCTACACCATTCGAATCGATTTGCGTAGCCTTTATGTTTTTGCCGATATATGATACTGCCGATAAGTTCGAAACAGTGGAACTAAGCTCCTGCGTGGCTGAAAGTGCTGAAAATTGAGCCATTTGTGAGATAAACTGAGTACTATCCACAGGATTATTCATATCCTGATTTGATAACTGCGCTGCCAACAGGGTGAAAAAATCTTGCATAGAAAGTTCATTTTTGCTATTAGTGCTAGTTGTTGATTTAGCCTGCGTGGTTGCTGCGGGTGCTGTGTATGCTGCTATACTTGGTACACTCATAAATATCGCTCCTCTTATACAAGATAATTTAGTAATCGGTTTTGGCTATAATAAATATTTGCATTTGTATTATCATCTGATACACTTGCATCACTAAATAAATTATCATTCTCAAGATATTGCCTTTTGCCAGTGTCACCGCTTTTGCCGTCTGCCTGATTTGAATTCATGGACGAGTTGGTAAAAGAGGAGCTTGAACTGTTGCTGATATCAATGTTTAAAACATCTATATCGTTTGCTGTTAATGAACTTTTTAACTCTGCGATTTTTTCGCCTAAAACCTTGGCGGTAACCGTATTATCAGCGCTGATTTTCATCTCCAGCTTACCATTGTTGTATTTCATCTCAACTGTGATTTTCCCCAGCGTTTCCGGTGTCAGCTCCATCGTAAATTTCTGATTATCGGATTTTACCATAGTCACAATTGAGTTAGTCACTTGGTTAACTATATTTTCTTTATTAACCAAGGTTGTAATATCATTTTCCTTTCCGGAAAAAACCCTTGCCGCCCCTAGAAATTGAGATTCTGTTGAGGCTACCTGTTCGGTATTATCCGAGGTGTCCCCCGTATTAGCAGTATCCACGGCGCCTTTAGAAATAATTGCTTTTGGCTCTGACTCATTAATAACATTTTTTTCTGCGGCAGTCGGAGTCTGCACTATTTGGGGTGAATCATTAACTGTACCTGTGTGCGTTTGCATATTTTGCGAAACGATTGTATGATTAACGATTTGATCATTATTTATGTGAATTGTATTGCCATTGGTGCTGTCGGCAACATTCTGAGTTGCAACCTCACCGGTGGTTTGCAATTGATTTTTTGATATGTCCACCTGTACATCGATATTCGAAATCGAGGGGTTATCCATCTTTTCTTGAAGTTTAATTGCCGTTTCGCTAATTTGTTGATTAGAAATGAAATCTTCTGTTATAAAATCAGCTTTTATAGCTTCAGGCGTGAGTACAGATACCTCCGCTTTATTCAGATCTACACTCATAAACGAGATGCTTTCAACAGAATCTTGAACATTATTAACATTATCATTCCCGGCATCAGGTAAGCTGTTAGTGTTTAAACTACCGATAGTGTCCACAGTAGATGTAACTTGCTGTGAATCCAATATTCCAGTAATGCCGAACTTATCTATACTGCTGTTTTTTGAAATCACCTGTTGTAAATCTAACGAACTGACGGCACTTGAATTGTCTGTGCTAGCGGTTAATGAAGCAATCTGCCGTGCATCTATCAAACTGTTATTGCCAATGTCGCCCATATCATCAAAATATAGCTGCACTGTTGTTAACGGCATCGGCATGATTGGCAAAGTCTGCGAAATAATGTTGTTTTGATCTTCCTCATTCTGTAATGTTTCTGTTTGTGAATGTGCTGTATTCCCAGCTTGATTAATCTCTTCACTTTGGGAAGTGTTGGGTATAGAGGTTACAGTGTTTCCCATCAATTTAGATGATTTTTTTTCATTAGACTTAGTATAATCACTGTCATTATTACTGTTGGTTTTCTTGGATTTTAAGCCTTTTCCGCTGCTTGTTGCATTTGAACCGCCCGACTTTGCTGTTATTGAACTTAGATAATCTTCAAATTTTTGATTGCAATCTGTTTCCTGTGTTTTACTTTTAGAGAAAAAATCTTTTTTAACTGCATTCATCTTCTGCGTAGCAACTTGTAGCACCTATTAACCCTCCCATCGTCTATTTGTTTCCTAAGCCCGTCCGGCTATAAAGTCTTCAATCATCAATTGGTTTTCTTTACTTTCCTTTTCTTTATAGCTGATTAACTGCTTTTCTTTAAGCTTTTCAAGCGTTTTCACCTCAGTGCTAACCTGCTTTAACACTTCGGTCTGTTTATCAATTTCTATCAGTTTTTTATCTATTTCACATTGCTTGGCGGATTTCTGCCGATCAAGCTCGCCCATATATTGAGAGATTTCTCTTAGTCTTGCAATTGTTATTCCTTGCACAGAGGAGTGCTTCCGCTCATTAACACAGCGAATATATACAACATTCAATGCCTCAAGTTCATCATATAAAGCATTAAGCTTTATTTTCATGCCGTACAGCAACATCTTTTCGTTTTCTTCCATGTTCTCTTTCAGGTTTAGAACACTTTGAAGGGTAAATTTAAACTGTTTCATAGATTATACTAATTCCCCTTCTTTTGAAATTGCCGGTTTTCTTAATCCAAAACTTTTTTCATAAGTCCAATAGTTTCTTCATAGTCAAATGCTTCGGACTTTGTTTGAGTAAGAAAATCATTGATCTTTTCAATCCTTACAATTGCCTCATCAAGCTCAGGATTATTTCCACTCTTGTAAGCACCTATACTGATTAAATCAAAATTTTGATAATATAACGCCATTATTTTTCTGATTTTATTAGCTAATTGTAAATGCTCCTCGCTCACGATATCATTCATAACCCTGCTTATACTAGCCAGAATATCAATTGCAGGATAATGGTTTCGCATTGCTATTGTTCTTGAAAGCACAATGTGTCCGTCCACAATACCTCTGACTGTATCAGAAATTGGCTCATTAGTATCATCACCCTCAACAAGTACAGTATAAAGTGCGGTAATCGATCCGGTATCGAAGTTACCCGAACGCTCAAGCAACTTTGGCATCATGGAATATACCGAAGGGGTATATCCTCTTGCAACCGGTGGTTCACCTGTTGCAAGCCCAATCTCGCGCTGCGCCATTGCAAATCTGGTAAGCGAGTCCATAAGGAGGATTACTTTTTTCCCGCAATCCCTAAAATATTCAGCAATAGCAGTTGCAACAAATGCGGATTCAAGCCGAACCATGGCAGGCTGATCGGATGTTGCAACAACCAATACCGAGCGTTTCATTCCCTCTTCGCCTAGATCTCTCTCGATAAATTCTTTAACTTCTCTGCCTCTCTCGCCGATAAGCGCAATTACGTTAATATCCGCCTCAACATTTTGTGCTATCATGCCCAGCAAGGTGCTTTTGCCAACACCGCTACCGGAAAATATGCCCATTCTTTGCCCAATTCCGCAAGTCAGCAGACCGTCCATAGCCTTTACACCCATGTTGATCCGCTCATTAATACGCGGTCTTTTCAAGGGATTTGAAGGTGTGCCTTTTACCGAATATTTTTTTGTATTCTTTAATTCGCCTAGGTCGTCCATTGGCCGTCCCAAGCCATCAAGAATACGCCCTTTAAGTCCGTCACCCACATTTATTTGAAGAAAATCTTTTGTCGCTTCAATATTACTTCCGGGTGATATGCCGCTGATATCATCGTAGGGTACGATCACTACCTTATCATCTCGAAAACCTACAACCTCGGATAAGATATACGTTCCATTGGGCATATATATCTTACATATCTCTCCGATTCTAGCTGTAACTCCAACAGCTTCAATTGACATTCCTATAACTTTATCAACCTTGCCTTTTTGTGAGATTGAATCACAATTGCCTATTAATCCCTTGATTTTATCTAAATCCACTTTTGCTCATTAACCAACTTTCGTGTCAATATATTCCTATAAATTTTTCGAGTACTTAGGAGGATATCGAATCCTCCCCTACTTAGGAAATTAAAATGAGCATTACAATACACTGAGAATTTCTTGCTTCAACATATTAATTTGAGTACTAACGCTCGCATCCACAACCATAATTGAGTTTTCGAGTGTTAATGTCCCAACATCAGCATTTGTGTCACAGCGTATTTCAATATTTTTAAACCCAGGTGCCAGTTCCAGCAGCTTTTGCGCATCGAATGTCATTATTTTATAATCCCTATCCGACACGGTTACTATAAGCTTCTCAGCAGGAGGCATATTACGGACAGCATTCTCAAAAACAGCTAGAAATGCATCATTATTGTTTTTGCTAAAGTTTTCGTCCACAACCTTCTTTGCTATTTCTGTGGCCATATCTATAATCATATTTTGGCTGCTGTTAATTATTGCCGTTTTTTGTTCCACCAGAATATCAGAAATAGTTTTAAGCTGCCCCATCATATTGTTAATCTGACTTTCTGACTGAACCTTTGCTTGTTGGCTTCCTTCAAAATATCCTTTTTCCTGTGCCTCACGGTAATTTTCCAAATATTATTTTTGAGAATTTATTTTAGCCTCTGCTACAATATCATCTGCCTTTTTCTGTGCATCTGCCAAAATTTGAAATGCATCAGACTGCGCCTTACTCATAATCCCGCTAACTTTAGTTTCATAAGCATCAGAAATGCTTTCAACTTCATTTGCTTGATAATTGTTTACGATCATCTCATTTACATATTCGCACTTTTCCGGTTGATTACTAATAACTTCTAGTAAAGGCATATCATAAAATGTCCCGATAATATTGGAATTTCGCTTTAAAAAACTAGATGAGTTCATCCACAATGCCACCCCTCTGTATTGTTATTTTTCCGGCACCTTCAAGTCTTTTTATAATATCAATAATTCCCTGTTGTAATTCATTTATATCTTGAATGTTCACAATCTCAATTTTAGGAGAAATATAAAATGCTCTGGTACTAGCGAGATTACGTTCAAAAATGCTAGATGAGCTCATCCTCAATACCACCCCTTTGAATTGTTATTTCTCCGGCGTCTTCAAGTCTTCTGATAATATCAACAATTACCTGTTGTGACGCATCTACATCCCTTACCCTTATGCCACGCATAAACTGTATATCTTCTTTAATAGTGTCTCTTACTCTTGAAGACAAATTAGCATAGATAATCTCTTGAGTATCAGAATTGGCACCCTTCAATGCAATCATAAGATCCTTGTTATCAACATCTCTTAAAACGCGTTGAATCGAAATATCATCAAGAGAAACTATATCCTCAAATACAAACATTCTCTTCCTGATTTCCTCTGCCAAATCCTGATTTTTCTTGTAAAGTTCTTCTGAAATATATTTTTCTGTGCCTCTATCTACATGGTTTAGAATTTCAGCAACATTTTCGACTCCGCCTGTCTCCGTAAACTGATCTGTAAATACTGTTGAAAGCTTTTTCTCTAAAGAAGCCTCAACATCCTTGATTATCTCAGGCGATGTTCTTTCAAGAGTTGCCATTCTTTCAATAACGTCAATTTGTTTCTCCTTCGGTAACATTGAAATAATCTGTGATGCCTGATCTATTTTGGCATAAGACAAAATCAGTGCTATTGTTTGGGCATGTTCGTTTTGCAAAAAACCCAATAAATACTGAGGTTCAATCTTTCTAATAAAATCAAATGATCTTACTTTCAGAGAACTTGTTATTTTGTCAATTATATTAGTAGCACCCTGAACTCCAAAAGCTTTCTCCAAAACTTCTTTTGCATAGTCCATACCGCCCTCAGTAATATACTTCTGAGCAAGGCACATCTGGTAAAATTCATTTACTACCTGCTCGCTAATCTCAGGTTCAACATTTCCGATTCTAGATATCTCAACAATGAGTTGCTCTATTTCTTCTTCTTTGAGATATTTAAAAACCGCAGCAGCAGATTCTGTTCCAAGTGATATAGCTATAATAGCCGCCTTTGATTGCCCACTAAGTGTTTTTGAATTAGCACCAACCATACTATTCTAAATCCCCCTTCAGCAATGTTCTTAACAGCGAGGCTGTGATTTGGGGAGCTTTAGAAGAGAAACCTCTTATTTCCTTCGTTATCTGTTGCTCCTTCGATTCAGTTATTTCAGTTATTTTTGCAACCTGCAGATTTTTGACACCATCCGGTATAAAGGCAGCTACACCATCCTCTTCGGCATCTAATTCTTCCATCAATTTGCGCTTTTTCCACTTAGATTTAATAACTAATATCGGAACAAATATAACAGCAAGCATCAAAATTATTATTACAATTATCATTATTTGCTTGGTTGAAAGTGAACTGATTATAGAATGTGACTCTGCATTTTGGCTGTCTTGTTCAGAATCATCTTCTTCCCCGTTTGCTGCAGTGAATTCGGTGTTATAAAGTTTCACCTTGTCTGTGCTTATCCCTGATGCATTTGCTATTATTCCTGTTATCTCATTTATCTCTTCATTCGACATTACTTTCTTGTCAATAAGCACAGATACAGTAAGATCTGCTATTTCTGCACCTTGTTTTTGTACCTGCTCGGTCAGCTCATTAACAGAATAATCGACGCTAACATCGTTACTAATACTTCCGTTTGTCCCGCTATCCGTTACAGTTGCATATTTTGTAACCTCAGAGTTTGTTTCTGTCCCGGGAACGCCTGTGGCTGCCGAATCGCCGCCTGCACCCTGATATGTTTGATTATATTTGTTAATAACGCCGGTGTTCCCCGTTGTTGGAGTGTATTCGGTCTTTTCAGTCACCTTATTACTATAGTCAAGGGATACATTAACACCGATACTAAGTTTGCTTACCCCGTAAACAGGTGCTAATACAGTTTCAATTCTGTCTGAAATAAGTTTTGATATTTCAGTTTCTGTCTGAATCTTATTGGCAGTTGAGATTAATGTCTCATCATCTTCTTTATTATTCAGAACTGCGCCCGTCTGGTCTAATATTGATACACTTTCTACTTTAAGATTTGGTACACTTCTTGATATAAGCAGTTCTACACCACTTATTTGGTTTTTTGTTAATGTTATACCTCTTGCTAAAGTAATTATTGTGGATGCGCTTGGTTCAACTTTATCATCATCCAATACAGCAAGACTGTTGTCTGGTATAGTTATCGTAACAATAGCATCTTCAACATCATCAAGTGTTTTGATTGAAGCCTGAAGTCTTTCTTGAAGCTGCATCCGACTATATTCCGTTTTTTCGTAATCAGTCGTCATAAAGTCAACATTACTGGTGAATATATCATAATTTAAAGCCGACTGTGGATACCCTTGTGATGCAAGCTGTAGCTTCACTTCAGGCTCGTCATCTGCGCTAACATAAATAGTGTCGTCACCTTTTAGCTTATAGTCTATTGATGATGTATCTAATTCCTCAATAATAGAGTAGCACTCTTTCGATTCAAGCCCACTGTATAAAACAACATAGTCCGTATAATTCAATATGCACACTATTAATACAGATAAAGCAATGCAAATACAAACGATTGTTAAATAAAGAGTTCTCTTTTTTTTATCAAGATTTTTTATAAAGTCTTTTATTTTATCTAAATACACCTTTGCTTTATCCATATTTAAGAGCCATCCATTCCTAAGATATTAACTTGGGTGTTATAAAGTAACCTTCATTATCTCGTTGTATGCATCAAGCACTTTATTTCTAACCTGTACCAATGTCAAAAGTGCTAACTCTGCTTTTTCTGAGTTTATTTTGATAGTATGTAAGTCATCTGCATTACCTGTTGCAATGTTAATGATATCTTCTTGAGCAACCTGATCTGTTTGATTAACATTGCTTATAAGATTCGATAATATATTACTAAATGCACTATCCGTGCTATCCGTTTTGGTTGTCGTTGGTAAAGACGATAAGCTTGTAATATCCGTGATCGAACTAAGTCCTGATATAGCTGCAATATCCAAAATAATAACCTTCCTTTAATCTTTATATTCTACTTTCCAATTTGCAGAGCACTTGATGCCATTGCCTTAACTGCGTTAATTGAAGTAATATTAGCCTGATATGATCTTGTTGCAGACATTAAGTCCATCATTTCTTCAACCATGTCAATGTCCGGATATTTAACATATCCGGTTTCGTCTGCTTCAGCGTTAGTAGGATCATATACAAGTTTAAATGCTGTACTGTCTTCCTCAACATCGGATATTTCAACGCCACGTCCAACTTTACTTGAAGCACTAGTACTTCCGAGAACATCTGAAAAACTGCTACCGGTTTTTTCCTTCATAACAACTGATTTTTTTATATATGCTTCGCCAATTTCGGTTGTGGTGGTTTCAGAGTTGGCAATGTTTTGTGAAATTACATCCATCCTAAAACGCTGTGCGGTGAGTCCGGAACCTGCTATGTTAAGGCTTGATAAAAACGCCACAATTACCCCTTCCCTTCCATGATTGCAATTTTGATATTGGAATATTGGTCAGACAGCTTTTGAACCATATATTCGTATTGAATCTGAGTTCTATAGAGCTCCAGATTTTCAGTATCAATATCCACATTGTTTCCATCAACTCTAACGGAAGTATCTTCATTTTTTATAATCACTGCATTGGGAACTTCCAAATTACTAATATCACCGCTGTTAGAAACAGCTTCGCTTAAAAGATTCTCAAATTTGACTTCCTGACTTTTATATCCGGGAGTGTCAACGTTTGCTATGTTATTTGAAATTACGTTTTGCTTAAGCCACAGTGCGTCAAGTGATTTTTCCATTACACCGGAAAGGTTAACTTCAAACATATCAATCTCCATTCTGCCGAAGCAATAAAAATTTTCCAAAGATTTGCAATATTCTATTTTTGTGTTATTAATAGATGTTTTTACCAATAAATTTGCGCAAAAAAAATCAACTGCTATAAAATAAAGCAGTTGCATAAAATAGTCGAACAAAATTCGACTATTAGCATAAACGTAAGTTTATGCTAAATTTGCAACTGGCTGCCATAGGATTAACCTTTAGGCCCTTTAGCTTTGTGTCACCATTTTTCAATGGGTTTACTCTATTAAATTCTTTAGGTAAATACAACTTGAGTGAATTAATTTAGTCACTAACGAATTAGCTTTTAAATTTATTTCGTACAAATCGATTGGAAATTCTTATATATTGTATAATAACGCATAAAATTTCAAAGTCAATACTTTTTTATCAATTTTAGGTAAAAATTTTTCAAAAAAACACATAAATATACAAATTTTTCCGTTTTTATTATAATAAAATCATTTTTATTACAAAAAACTCCATAAAACCAATAAATGGATTAATAGTCAAGTTTTGTATTTATTGTGAGATTTTTGTTTATATTTATGTAATTTGTAAAACTAATGGTAAAAAAATTTATTATTATTTACTAATTATTGTGTCGCTTATTTTTAGTGAATTCCGAACAATTTACTAAATTTGATAATATAAAATTACATGCTGAAAAGAATATTCAGGTAAGCATTAATAATATTGTTGCCAAAAAACGCTGCTACAATAACACCGAGAGATATAAAGGGACCAAATGGGATTTCGGACTTTCTGTGCGCAGCTTTTTTAATCATCATAATAACTGCATAAATAGCTGCACTAATCGACGCCGCAAGGAATGCAAATAAAATTAATTTCCAACCAAGCAAGAACCCACATACTGCCAAAAGCTTGACATCCCCCATGCCCATACCCCCGACTAAAACTGCAATTAAGAGCATCGGTATACTAATTGCCACTAGTCCGATAGCCCTGTCAACGATTGGTAAGTCTTTTGTCACAACAGTCATTAATATCCCGCATGCGCCTATAATAAAATGAAACCTGTCTGGTATTAATCCCTCGTCCAAATCAATGAGAGATAGCACAATCAGGCAGGAGCAAACCACACAATAAACAAGTGTTGAAATATGTATTCCAAAGACAAGATAAGCACCCATATAGCACAGGGTGTTCAACAATTCAACAAAAGGATAACGAGGACTGATTGGTGTCCTGCAATATCTGCATTTACCACTTAAAAACAGAAAACTGAACACAGGAAAAAGATCAAGCCAGTTCAGATTATGATTGCAATTAGGGCAAAAAGATCTTCCTTTTACCACAGTAAGCTTAAGTGGTATTCTATATATCAAAACATTTAAAAAGCTGCCAAAAATTAACCCTACAAGTAAAACATAAACAAGTAAAAAGGTTTCCATGTTAATCCCCTCATCTCGCATTTAAAAACAATTTATTTTATATTATATCATTAACACACTTTATTCTCAATCATTTAGCAAACAATATTCCACTCGTTGTATTGTAAACAATTTGTTTTTGTGATAAAATTGTAAAAGGACTAAATTGGAGGTGGTAGTATTGCAGACAAAAACCAGTCCGATTGGCGAAATGCTCGCTGATATAGAAATAATCACTTCTGAACAACTTGCTGTTGTTGTCGAACAAGAGCGAACAACAGGCAAACATATTGGTCAAATTTTGTTAGATTTGGGATACATAGATGAAGAAATATTGATGCAGGCATATGAATATTATTTTCGTATCGTATTCTACGACCTAAGCAAAATGGATATTCCTTTGGATTTGTCCGAGACAGTCAGTCAGTCTATAGCCAAGCAATACACCGTTGTTCCAATTTACAGCGACGGAACCCAATTAACAATTGCAACCGCTGACCCCTTGGATTTTCAGGCAATTGATGATGTCAAGCTAAAATCCAAAATGAAAATTCTTCCTGTTCTTGCAACGAGGAAAAATATTTTAAGTAAAATATCTTTACTATATGAGCGTATCCAAACCGATGCGGTTATGGAAAAACTGAACAAAGAATATACTGAACTAGATCTTGTAGTAGATGAATCTATGCAGGATATTGCTGAAGATGATATTGGGAATGCTCCGGTTGTTAAGCTTGTTAATTTGCTGATTGACCGCGCAATTACTGCTCGTGCAAGTGATATTCATATCGAGCCAATGGAGGATCATGTTCGTGTGCGCTTTCGTATTGACGGTGTCATGTCTGAGCAGCTAAAAATCACAAAAGCAGCCCATAATACCCTTGTTGCCCGTCTTAAAATTATGAGCGACATGGATATAGCAGAAAAGAGAGTCCCTCAGGATGGCCGTGTTCAAACAACATATAATGGACAGAATATTGATTTGCGTCTATCTGTTTTACCGACAGTTAATGGCGAAAAAGTTGTAATCAGGGTTTTGGGTGGCCGTTCGGTTACCCTAGATAGAAAATCTCTTGGCTTTAGCGAATACAACTCTAAAATGTTTGATGAAATCCTGCGCAATCCACACGGAATTATTCTGGTTTCCGGTCCAACCGGAAGTGGTAAAACCACCACCCTATACACAATTCTAAACGAGCTAAACAAGCCATCTTTAAATATTATCACGATTGAAGACCCTGTCGAGTATCGTATGCCCGGAATAAATCAAATTCAGATAAACACAAAAGCGGGATTAACCTTTGCATCAGGTCTTCGTTCAATTCTCCGTCAGGATCCTGATGTAATAATGGTCGGTGAGATTCGTGACGGCGAAACAGCCGAAATTGCAGTAAGAGCGTCTATCACAGGACATTTGGTCTTGTCAACAATTCATACAAACGATTCCCCGTCTACTATTACCAGACTTATTGATATGGGAATTGAATCTTTCCTTGTCTCTTCGGCAGTGGTGGGGGTTATCTCACAGCGTCTTGTACGCAGAATTTGTCCCGATTGCAAACAAGTGCGAGAATTGTTACCCTCTGAAAAACGTTTAATGAAACTTAGCGAAGATTCTGAAGTTGAATCATATAAGGGTATAGGCTGTAAAAATTGCAACAACACCGGATTTAAAGGGCGTATTGCAATCCATGAAGTATTGGTTATGGATAAAAAAATGCGAGAGCTCGTCGATAAACGTGCCACTGCAGACCAAATTAGAACAGTTTTTACAAGCTCTGGCGGTAAAACGCTGAGAGACAGTTGTATCCAATTGGTCTTAGACGGTGTCACAACGGTTGAAGAGCTTATTAAAGTTGCCTATAATACTGATTAATTTTGATTTGCAAAACTCTTATTTCGGAATCGGCTAAACTAATCCATATTAAGGAGAAATATTTATGCCATTTGATATTGCAAATATTCTTACCAGAGGCGTGGAAATGAAGTGCTCCGATATTCATATTACTGTCGGTTTGCCTCCAATGGGCAGAATTGATAGTCAAATTATCGCAATGGAAGGCTATGATATAGTTACTCCGTCAGATACTGAATCAATTGCTTTAATGATGATGGGTGAACATCAAACTAAGCAATTCAATGAGCATGGTGAAGTTGATTTTTCTTATTCTATGCCCGGCTTAGCGCGTTATCGTATGAATATTTTTAAGCAACGCAATTCTATTTCAATTGTTGCCAGAGTTTTGGCAACTAGAATCCCAACTATTGACGAGATGGGATTGCCAACTGTATTAAAAGAATTGGCACTAAAACCGAGAGGTCTGATTCTTGTTACAGGTCCCACCGGAAGCGGTAAATCAACTACGCTTGCCGCAATGATTGATTACATAAACAAAAACCGACACGGGCATATTTTAACACTGGAAGATCCTATTGAATATTTACACCGTCATGGCAACTGTATTGTGAACCAGCGTGAAGTCGGAGGAGATACGAGGTCATTTGCCGCCGCTTTGAGAGCTGCTTTGCGTGAAGATCCTGATGTTATTTTGGTAGGGGAAATGCGCGACCTTGAAACTATTACAACTGCAATTTCTGCTGCCGAAACAGGTCACTTGGTATTATCAACACTGCATACTATCAGCGCAGACCAAACGGTTGACAGAATTATTGATGTTTTCCCAAGTGGGCAACAGCAACAAATCAAAGTTCAACTTGCAGGTGTGTTGCAGGGCATCATTTCACAGCAATTGTTGCGCTTAATGGGTACCAAAGGGCGCGCAGCAGCTATGGAGATTCTTTTAATGAACGATGCTATTCGCAATACAATACGTGAGGGAAAGACTCACCAAATTGCTTCTATTATGCAAACCTCGTTTGATTCCGGCATGACCACAATGGATTATTCTTTAGCCAAGTTGGTTAAAGACCGTAAAATTTCCAGGCATGATGCAGAGAACTATTGTGTTGACATAGAAATGTTTAATCGTTATTTACAGCAGCGTTAA
>JAQVYP010000010.1 GCA_029004655.1 Oscillospiraceae bacterium
AATCAAGTGGAATGCTCACGAGCTATTTGCTCGCTGCATTCGCAGCTCGCACTTTGCACTTATTATACCACAAATGATCCTTTTTGTCAGTATCTATGAGGGTTTGCAAATTGTTCAGTAGACATTATCTATAAGGTTCATTACCTGTTTTGATAATAAAATATGGCGAGCTGTGTTCGGTCACGCAAATCAAGTTTTTCGAGCAGAACGCTAATATAGTTTCGGATTGTACCTTCGCTTAAATACAGCTTTTCGGAAATTTCTTTGTTATTTAGCCCTTGCGCCACAAGTCCCAGTAGCTCATATTCCTTTTTGCTGATGCCGCAAGCTTCGTAATTAAAGATATCCGACGTGTTCATAAGTGATGGGATTTTTGTTATAACTTCACCGCCAAAAACAGTTTGACATTTTTCAACTGCATGAAGCGATGGTGCAATACTCTCAAAGTTTTGTTTTAAAATATAGCCTTTTGCACCGATGTTCAGCGCTTTAACTATATAATCGTCATCTGCAAAGGTTGTAAGAAAAAGTATTTTTGCACAGGGGTGTGATTGCATGATTATTTTCGCTGCATCCAATCCGCTCATCTTGTCCATCCGTATATCCATCAACAATATATCGGGCATATATTTTTCGTAAAGTTCAATCGCTTGTTCTCCATTTTGTCCAATTCCTACGATTTCTATATCCCCTGTTGCCTCCAGAATTGTTTTTAATGATATCGAAACAAGGTTGTCGTCGTCAACAATCAATACTTTCATTATAATCTTATATCCTTTCTCAAACACAAAACACAATAAAAACTCACCTGATATGGTGATTATTATGGCATTTGCAGCGGTTGCCGCTAAGGTATAGTGCGACACGCCTTTTATTTTTAGCGCAAATTTTCACGCTAAGCCTCTTTCATAATGGATATAAATATTTTAAATCCCTTATCTGTTGATATTTTTATACTACCCTTAAGGGCAACAACACGCTCTTTCATTGTTGACAGGCCAATTCCGCCACCCAATAAACTCGAACTTATATTCGTTCCGTTATCTTCAATCAAAAGCTGATAAAATCCCGGATGTTCTCTGGCAACAATTGTAACCTTGGTGGCATTGCTATGCTTTGAAATATTATTTAGCGCTTCTTTTATAATTGCTATAAACCCGAATTTAATGTTTTTTGGCACTATCGTTCCAAAATCGTATTCTAAAAATATGTTCTGTGACGGTGTTTTTTCAATCAATTCATTAATAGCTGAATGTAAGTCAATAGACTCCTCGTGAAGGTCATGAACACTGTTGCGAATGCTTGTCATAGCATTGTTTAATGTCTCATTCAGTTCGATTAAATTCCTTTCTGTTGAAGGCTCATTGTTTGTCGCTTTTAGTGCGCCTATCTGTAAAATAGAACGGGTAATCATATGACCTACATTGTCATGAATTTCCCGCGCAATTCGGTTTCGTTCCTGAAGTGTTGCCATATATATTTCATAATCCTGCTTTTCAAGCAAATCGTGATTTTTGTTTTCAAGAAGAATTTTCAGCTCTGTACTGGAATCGCGAATTTCCTTCAATTTCTGCCCCAATGACCTTTGCTGACCTGTTCGATATTCAAGCAAAACAGCCATTGCCGAAAATGCAGCAATAGCGCAGGATACAAATAAAGAGGTAGTTTTAAACACTAAGCACAAACTAACGATGCTGATAATGATTGGAATTGTTTTTCTTCTGCCAACTATGCCGTATATGGCAACCGGCAAAAACAGTGCAAAAACCGGAATAAATATGCTTATTAAACAATACAAGCAAGAAATGGCAAGGGGCACAGGCGAGTTTTCGGCATAAAATCCAAAGCAGCTGATGGCGACAATAAACAAGACTGCCGTAATATAAACAGTATCAATTGAATACTCTGGCATTAATGTTAGGCATAAAATAAATATCAGTAGTTTGTCTATTAAGTATTTCATGTAAATCCTCCGTGTGCGCTTTGATTTTTATTATATCATACTTTTTAAACTTTAAATATGACAAATGTCATATCAACTACTTACTCTATTCACTTTTGTATATTTTGAATATATGTATAATAATATTAGATTGAATTAGGAGGCAAATATTATGGCTGCAATTGTTGAAATAGAAAATCTGGTAAAGAGATATAAGGAATTAGTCGCACTCGACCATTTTAATTTGGAAATAAACGAAGGTGAAATCTTTGGTTTGCTAGGTCCCAACGGGTCCGGAAAAACAACCACCATCAACTGCCTTTTATCGTTGCTAACATATGATAAAGGCACAATTCGCGTATTTGGCAAGCAAATGAAGCCTGATAGCTATGCGCTAAAACATGATATTGGTGTAGTTATGCAAAATGTGGCAGTGTTTGATGAGTTGACTGTTTGGGAAAATATCGACTTTTTCTGTGGACTTTATATTAAGGATAAAAAAGAACGTAAAAAGCTGGTTAATGAAGCAATTGAATTTGTTGGACTTGAAGAGTTTTCCAAAATGAACCCCAAAAAGTTATCCGGAGGTCTGCTGCGCCGACTAAATATTGCCTGTGGAATTGCACACAAGCCAAAACTGATAATTATGGATGAGCCTACTGTGGCAGTCGACCCGCAAAGTCGCAATAAAATTTTGGAGGGTATTCAGCAACTAAATCGTGATGGTGCGACTGTTATTTATACTTCTCATTACATGGAAGAGGTTGAACAAATTTGCACCCGTATCGCGATAATGGATAGGGGCAAAAATCTAGCAATTGGGACTAAGGAAGAGCTTAAACAGATGATTAAGAACTCGGAAAATATATCTATTGAAATTCCAACTTTGGACGATACACATATTGAGAGAATTAAAGAATTAAACCACGTTTATTCTGCCGTATATCAGAACAATCAGTTAAAAATTGGCTGCAGCGGCGGCAAACATAATCTGATGCATGTTTTAAATTATCTGCAAGAAAACAATATTTCTTTTGGAAGAGTATATTCAGAACTTCCGACATTGAACGATGTGTTTCTTGAAATAACTGGTAAGGAGTTGCGTGATTAATTTATGTTTTTTCATACATTAAAATACTCACTAAAGTCCACCGTACGCACAAAAGAAATCACTTTTTGGACTTTGCTTTTCCCCTTTGTTTTAGGAACTCTGTTCTTTCTTGCCTTTGGTAATGCTTTCGAATCAACCGAGGTGTTTTCTAAAATCCCTGTGGCAGTCGTTGAAACAGACAATAAAAATAGCGCTTTTTCAGAAATATTGAAATCGTTCAGCACCGAAGCTGAAGATTCTTTGTTTGTTACCACATTCACAGACGAAAAGTATGCAAAGCAAAGCCTAAAAAACAATGATGTGACAGGCATATTCTTTGTGGGAGATGAAATTACCTTAACCGTGAAAGAAGATGGACTATACCAAACGGTATTAAAGGTATTTCTTGAACAATATCAGCAAACTGAAAACACAATTAATGAAATTATTAGTGTGAATCCCTCTGGCGTCCAGAGCGCAATTAACGTACTAAGCAATGACACTAATTATTATAATTTTGTGGACACTGCTCGTGGAGCAATGGACCCATATGTTCAATATTTTTATGCACTCATTGCCATGAGTTGCCTCTATGCTTGTTTCCTGAGCTTGGACCGTACTGTTAAGCTGCAAGCGGATTTAAGCCCGCTTGGACAGCGTAGAGGTGTCGCCCCTACAAGAAAATTAACCGTCATTGCTTCAGAGTTTATGTCATGCTTACTCATACAGTTTCTTGTGGAGTGCGCATTGTTAATCTATCTGACGGTAATATTGAAAATTGATTTTGGTAACCGTATCCCGCAGATGTTACTACTAATGTTCTTCGGCTCTGCATTTGGTGTAGCTTTGGGAGTGTTTATCGGTGCGATACCGCGTATTTCGGAAGGCGTAAAAACAGGCATTAGTACAAGTGTTTGCATGATACTCTCCTTTTGCAGCGGACTTATGTTTAGTGGTATGCGACTTCTCATTGAGCATACCTTTCCGATTTTTAACCGCTTAAACCCAGCAGCTTTAATTGTAGATTCGTTCTATGCGCTGAATGTTTTCGACACTTATGAACGGTTTGCCACAAATATGATAACCCTTGCTTTTATGACTTTAATTCTATGTGTTGCAAGTGTGTTTATGACAAGGAGGAACAAATATGCCAGTTTATAAGACGTTTTTTAATATACTGGGGAAACAAAAATCCTCCATTGTTATATACATTATTATATTTATCGTAATTTCAATCATTATGACTACACAAGGCAGCAATGAAGCAAAGTCCAGCTTTGCACAGGCAAAGTACGAAATATCAGTTTTCGATTATGATGACAGCGAACTAAGCCGTTCGTTTACAAAATATATGGGGCAAATTAATACATTATTAGAGTTGGAGGACGACAAGGAAGCATTGCAGGATGAGCTGTTCGCCCGAAGAATTCAATGTGTAATCAGAATTCCAAAAGACTTTGAAACAAAGGTAGCGGGTGGTAATGCTACCGAATTACTTGAAATCACCTCCATGCCCGGGACTATTTATGGTAGAACCATATCTTCTCAAACCGATGTATTTGTTCGCACCATTAGTGCGTATATTGCAGCTGACTTTTCATTAGAAGATGCACTGCTTAAAACTGAGCAAACACTCTCCAAAACAGCTACAGTATCACTACTTGATTCTTCTTCCAGCGGATCAAAATCACAATTATATTATTTCTATATATTCGTGCCATACCTTCTCGTTTGCATTATGTTGGTTGGTATAGGCCCGTGCCTGATAGTATTTAATAAAAAATTGTTGCGTAATCGCATGGAGTGCTCCTCTTATCCATTGCTTAGAAAAAACATACAATTGCTTGTTTCAACTATCTTGGCTGCAATTGTAATAACCTTGGTTTTCGTAGTTTTGTCAGCCGTCATGTACGGCGCTGAATTATTTACAGTCAAAGGTGCTCTATTTATCCTCAACGCCTTCTGCTTTATGTGGGTCGCGCTTAGCATAGCCTTTTTTGCAGGACTGTTTGCGAAAAATTCCAATGTGCTAAACATGGTTGGTAACGTCGTAGGACTGGGCTTGAGTTTCCTTGGTGGAATTTTCGTTCCATTGGAGATCTTTGGTGCCGGGATGAAAACAGTGGCTCGTTTTCTGCCAACATATTGGTATGTAATGGCAAACGATTTCATTGAAAGTGGCTCTTATAAATTAAATCCGAATGAGTTACTAATCTATTTTGCAATTCAATTTGGGTTTGCCGTAGCAATAACTTCTTTAGCCTTAGCACTGTATAAAGCCAGAAAGCAAACCTAACATCTTCTCCATGGCGTTAATGTATTTAAGCCTTATGATGAGAAATGACTATATAACAGAAAAAGCCGCTTACTCTTTTTGATATAATCCCCATAGAATAGACACTTGAAATAACAAAAAGATTTCAAGACTATTTTAAGAGGATTATATCATACACTAAGAGCAAGCGGCTTTTGTTGATTATCAACCTATTAATTTATAAACATATATGTGAATGTCCATATGGCTTTTTTGTACGGATTCTTATGCAATGCTAGAACATGTCACAATCTACAGCTTATTAGAGTGAATTTGTGCAAACAGTGCCGGTGGATAATCCGGCACAGCACCAAGCTGTGTCACCACATAATCGCTGAGAGCAATCCCTCTGTTAAGGCAGATGGGCAGATCCTCTCCACTAAGATAATTATGAAGAAAAGCGGCGGAAAAACTGTCTCCGGCACCAACAGCAGATTTTAGCTTGCTTTGTGGCTTATCTGATTTCAGGATTCTGTCTTGGCAGACATCATACAGCAAAGCCCCGTCTTTATCTAGTGTTACTAGTATCAAGCGAATGGATGTCCAGCGTTGTGCCAATGCTCGACAAAGGCGGGCGGTATAGTCCCCCTCTTCCCCCGACACCTCGACCAATCCCAGTTCCTCCAACACTCTGTATTCTTCTCGGCTAATTTTCAAAATCGTACACGATTTTAAACAACTTTCCAGAATGTCTCGACTGTAAAAGGGCTTGCGGATATTGATGTCGCAAAAGATATCTCGGAATCCGCCCTGCTCCAGTAAGCAGTTCGCTGTGCTTCGTGAAATCTCGCTGCGCTGGCTCAATGTTCCCATATACAGCACATCAGCTTGCTGTTCTTTAATACTTTGCAGCTTTTCCGAAGAAAGGTCAATGAAATCATATGCCACATCACCAACCAAATCGTAGTGTGGTGAATTATGCTCATCCAAAGTCACCTGACAGATACCGGTAGGCTGTGGCACCTGTTTTACATAATCAGCGGATATTTGGAAATCTCGAATAATATCTAGCGTTTGTGTTCCCAGAGCATCTTCACCTACGGCTGTTATTAGGGACACAGCTTCACCAAGGCGAGCCAAATGAGCGGCAAAATTCAAAGGAGCGCCACCAATTCTTTTTTCTTCTCCGAAAATGTCCCATAAAACTTCGCCAAATACAAGAACGCTCATGCCCCTTAACCTCCCCTGTATTCCAAATAAATCCCATCAAAAAAGTCCTGTTCTTCTAGAAAAGCATTAATAACTTTTTTACTAGTCCTCAACAAAGTAGAGAACACCCTGTCCAATCTCTCTGTTGGCAGATACAATGACATCTTTATCAATAAGATTTATTATATCAACATTACTTGGGCCGACTCCGCTATCAATTACCTGAGAAACAAAAGAGGCTGTTTCTTTATTCCACTGTACAAAGAACAACTCCTTATCTCCTCTTCTGCAACCACCAATAAATGTTGGAACACCTCGTAAAGTACAAGCTTTTATCACATGATAAAAATCCTCGATTACGGGATATTGATATACCTTCTTATAGCTGCCATCAATTTTCTTATAAATTGCTAGTGTATTCCCGTGAAATGGGGATATAGTCGCAAGCTCAAGTTCCCCGTCGCAATCAATATCCAGTGCAGCAACATCACTGGTCGGCTCATCCAATAGCTGCTCTATTCGCCAGTTCGGTTTTTCTCCTGCAGGCGGAAGTATTAAAAACACACCGCTTTCACAGGTTACAATTCCTGCATTTTCCCCGTTCCATACGACGTGTGAATAACCGTGGTTTTTGTTTAAGCCTTCCATTATTACTTCTAAATGGAACGGTTCATCCGGAGTATCCGGCAGCTTGCACGCATAAAGTTTTCCCGGGTCTGACCAGTCTTCTTTTTCTTTTTTCGAAGTGCAAAGCGTAGCACCTAAAAAATAATTGACACCATTTGCTACCAGAATATCAAATCGATGTATATAAGGAAGCTTTAACACGGTGCGTATTGCCCATTTATCCCCGTTTTCACTTTTACCCCATACAATAGTTGCATTTTCGGACTGAAATGTAGGAAAAAAATTCTGAACAGCTAAAAATTCTCCTTGTTTTCCCGGTATTTCCACTACGGACATAGTTCCACCCGGCTCCGTCCATATTGTATGCTTATCTTCATAGTTTTCGCCGCTGAAAAAGCAGCATTCGCCCTCCCCTTCGGTGGCAAAAAGAGGACACGTTTGGCGATTATATGTGATTTTGCTTGCCGCATAGCATCTAAACATTTCTACACGTTTTTCTTTAATAAACTTCATGATACCCTCCAAACCTTTATTACTGCCTTATTATAGAAAAGAAACATAAGGTGTATTGATATCAACGGTAAAACAATCGCTAAAACCCCTTGGATAGTGGTATTCCATATTATCCTTATCATTTGGGAAGACAAATTTTCCTCCAACCTGCCAAATGAAGGGTTTGAATTTATATTGAAGTCGATTCTTTTTCATTTCATATAGATGCAGTATTTCGTTGGTATCAGCTTGAAAATTGGACCAAATATCATGGTGGAACGGAATAACAACCTGAGTGTTCAGAGACTCTGCCATACGCAGGATATCCACAGAGGTCATCTTATCGGTAATACCTCTTGGATTTTCCCCAAATGAACCAAGTGCCACATCAATTTTATGCTCATTGCCATGTTTAGCATAATAATTAGAATAATGTGAATCCCCGCTGTGGTAGATGTTTCCGCCCGGAGTTTTTATAAGGTAGTTGACAGCCTTTTCATCCAAGTCTGTAATTATGCCCTTTAGGTCACCATCCGGAGGGGAGGTTATCATGGCGGTTCTGTCAAAGGATTCCAGCGCTAAAATTTCCATATCCTTTACTTTAACGGATTTTCCGGGTTTCATCACGATACAACGCTTTTGAGGAACGCCCCATTCGACCCATTTATCTACACAGGCTTGCGGCCCTATGAACATTACACTTTCGTCGCAATTTTGCATTACAGCAGCAGCCACATTCACATCGATATGGTCATTGTGGTCATGAGTAGCAACAATTGCATCCACGTTTTTAATTGCGAATGGATCCAATACAAAAGGGGCTACTCTTAAATTTGGCTGTAATAGTTTTCCTCCGGACATTCTTGCCATCTGGTGTTGGGGGTCAATATACGGATTGGCGTGAGTTCTTTTTCCGCTGCCGCACCAGAAATCGATACAGATATTTGCCTGACCTTCTGACTTTACCCATATGCCTGTACATCCAAGCCACCACATTGCAAAGGTGCCTTTTTGGACGTTTTCCATTTCAATTTCTTCGTTAAGCCATGTTCCCCACTCGGGAAAAGTGTTTAAAATCCATGATTCTCTTGTAACGCTTTCAATCTTACTCATACTTTTTCTTCCTTCCATCTTGTGCTATATGATTTACAAAGGATATTTTGTTTTAATAAATATGGATTACTCTATCGCTGCTTTTTCCATCTGTGTTATATAGGCTCTTAAAAATTCAGCCGATGTTTTTATTTCATTTTGATAATCCATTCCGTCTTTATACCAGAATTCGCCGGTAAACTGCCGAGCCCCCAGCTCCCATGCTTTTTTTATAACCGAATAAAAATCTACATGTCCGGCGCCAAATGTCATATCACGATAAATTCCGGGCGTTGTTTCCTTCAAATGCACTGCCACGATATGTCCTTTTCCCTTGTCCATATCCTCACATACGGAGGTGTTGTATAACAATACAGCATTTGTCAGGTTTCCAATATCGGGATAAAGTTGAAGATAAGGTGAATTCACAGTATTCACATAATACATAGCCTTTTCCACCGTATCCATAAAAGCGGTTTCCATGGTTTCAAACCCAAGCACTACACCATATTTTGCTGCAAATTCACAGCTTTTAAAAAGCCCCTCCACAAAGTATTTTTTAGTTTCTTCGGTGGATTTCTCATAATATACATCATAGCCTGCAAGCTGGATGATTCTAATGCCAAGCGATGCAGAAAATTCAATTGCCCGTTCCATTATGCTTAGCGATTTTTCCCGAGTTGCTTTATCTATACTACCCATGGGATATTTTCTATGACCACTTAAACACATCGTCCTAACATTTAGCCCGCTGTTTTTTTCAGCTGTCAAAATGTCCTTTTGCTCCTTATTATCCCATAAGCGGTTTAACCTATAATCACTTTCATCAATACTAATTTCCAACCAATCAAATCCATTTTCCTTTGCAATTGATAACTTCTCTTCCCAATCCAAATTCTGTGGCATAGATTTTTCATAAAGCCCCAGTCTATATATACTCATATTAAACTACGCCTCGCTGTCCATAGTATGCGTTTTTACCATGCTTACGAAAATAATGTTTATCCAAGAGGACTTGCTGCATTTCGTTGTCGAAGCTTCCTGTAGCAAGACAAGTGTAATATGCCATTTTCGCAGTTTCTTCCAAAACCACCGCATTTTCCACCGCTTTTTCAGGGCTGTCTCCCCAGGCAAAAGGACCATGCGAATGTACTAATACCGCAGAGCAATTATTCGGAATATTTTTTATTGTTTCTACGATGACTTTACCTGTTTCCCACTCATATCTACCCTTTATTTCTTGAGATGTCATTTCCCTCGTGCAAGGGATATTACCGTAAAAGTAGTCGGCATGAGTAGTGCCTAATGCAGGTATTGACTTTCCCATTTGTGCCCACACCGTTGACCATGTTGAATGGGTGTGAACAATTCCTCCAAGTTTCTCATTTTCCAAATACAATATCCTGTGGGTTTCAGTGTCTGATGAGGGATTGTATTTCCCCTCGATTTTTTCCCCGGTTTCAATATCAACAAGAACTATATCGTTAATATTCAACTGGTCATATTCTACACCCGATGGCTTGATCGCCAAAATTCCCTTTTCTCGATCAATCCCCGATACATTGCCCCATGTAAAGGTAACCAGCTCATACTTTGGTAACAACAAATTGGTTTTTAACACCTGCTCTTTTAAGTCTTCAAGCAACTATATCATCTCCTGATAGATTTTCTATTTATAATTCCGCAGAAATTCTTTTCTTATTTTTTTAACTTCTGTGTAAAAAGCTACCTTCTCAGCATCGACTGTAATAGTATTTAGGGGCTTATTTGTTATTGATTCCCGATATGCGTCTTCGTAACGTGGAAAAAGACCGTTTGCCACCGCTGCGGAAACCCATGCTCCCAGCGCCGTAGCTTCCTTGTTGTCGGGTATTAAAATAGTCCTGCCAAATATATTTGCCAATATCTCGTTGTAGAGGTTGTTCTTCGAAAGACCGCCTCCACAGCTGATTTTTTCCATACAATCAAAATCAAAAACATTTGCAACTGCAGCTGCACAATCAGCTATCTCCATAGCGATACCCTCGATAAGTGCTCTTGCATAATCTGATTTTTTGTTACGAAAGCTTAAATTAAAAATCCTTGCTTTTCCCGTAGGATCACAGAAAGGGGTACCACTTCCACTAAAATTAGGGACGATTATCAATCCGTTTGCACCAATTGGCGAAGATAAAGCCGCTTTATCGAAATTTTCGTACTCGTAAGCATCGCCCTTTTGATGAAAAAACTCATCATTCATCCAGTCTATCGCTGAACCGCAGGAAAGCACGCTTCCTTCTATTATCCATCGGCCTGCCACTGCAGAGGGATTACAGACTGTCCTCATGGTCTTGTCTACTAGCGGTTTATCTGCAACAGACAATACGTAAGCGCCAGTGCCCGAGTTAATTTCTGTATTTCCCGGCGAAATACAGCCAAGGCCAACGGCTGCGCATTGTTGGTCACCTCCGGCTGTTACTACCGGCAAATCCATTTTTAGCCCGAAAAGTTTTGAAAATTTGATGTTTGTAGTTCCACAAATACTTCCGACAGGTATTATTGTACACAGCTTATCGATATCCACTTCAAACATTTCTATCAGTTTAGGAGACCATGAAAGCTTTTGAACATCAAAAAGGCAGCTTCTTCCGGCAATGGTTGTATCCGTTACAAATTTCCCTGTAATAGTGTGGAGGATATACTCATGAAACCCTATTAATTTGTAAGACTTGTTATAGATATCCGGTTCATTTCTCTTTAACCATAGTATTTTTGGTGCCGAGAATACGGGAGTTGGTTGCATACCGCAAATCTGGTAGATTTCTTTTTCTCTATCCTTATATTCCTCACAGATAGCGGTAGCCCTTTTATCCATCCACATTAAAGCATTTCGCAGAGGAGTGCCATCTCTATCCACAGGAATAACTGAAGAGCGTTGTGCAGTTACGGAAACGCTGCCGAAATCTACCGAGCTTTGCTGACACCAATTACGCATTTCTGCTAACGCATCCCAAAGGCTGTCATCTACAACAGTTACATCCATTTCCACCTGATCTCCGGAATATTGAGGGCTGTATTTTCTACAAATCTTTTTTAAAATATTACCGTGGTCGTCAAACACAATTGCCTTAAGTCCCGATGTACCTACATCCAAAACCAATATATTCATACAACACCCCTTTTTTACTGCAACCTGAATCAACAAATCAAAACGAATTTGCAAAAAAATGATTCATCACATTTTATAGTGTTTATTTGATAAGCTTTTCGCTATTAATTGAAATTATTATAAAGCTCTTCCATTGTCCATAACTCTAGCTTTTTTACCGTTATTGTACCCTTAAACTCTATTTTGTTGTTTTCTGCATCCTCCAGAGATGGGTACATCCTTGCTGTCAACGTGTATTGGTCGTTTGCAAACACTTCAACTACAGAACAGTCAACAAATATATCCAGCTTAAGCTCGCCATCCTTACGTAATGGAACGGTTTGTGTTACAGCGGTTTTAACCACATTTTCATATAAAGAAGAAGCGCTTCTGTCAATTGTAAGTTCGTTGTTTTTGCCGCAATAGCTAATTGTGGTTTTTTCCTTTTTGTCCTTACTTTCCAAGACGGTTAATATTATTGCGGAATCCTCCACAACATTTGCCTCTAAGACTATTTCAAAGCTGTTTCCCTTTTGTAGTAGTGTCGTGGAATTGCTTTTAGCATTTTCACTGTAATCACTATGGCTTTTTCTTAATAGAGAACACTCTTCAGCGGGAGCAATACATAGTTCGTTGCTTTGAATAGTCATAACTCGCGGAAGAGATTGTATTCCCGACCATCCACTAATTGATTTTTCATCTTTTCGTGCAAAGTCGCTGATCCAACCAAAAAGTATTCGTCTGTTATCAGGAGCATTCATGTACGTGTTGGGAGAATAATATCCTAGTCTTCCGCTGCCCCCGTCCAAAATACCAGTAGTTTTTGTGTCGAATCGAAAGTCATCCGTAATTCTGCCAATATGATAGTGCAGCTTATCCACAGGAGAGTAAATCATTACATAATCCTCTCCAATTTTTATCATATTGGGACATTCCAAAAGCTTAAACTTTTCTGTTTCATAAAGAATGTTTAGAAATTCCCAATTTTCAAGGTCTGGGGAACGGTAAATAAGAATGCAACCATTTGTATGGTTATGGGTACCGCTCATTATTGCAAACCAAATGTTCCCTTCCTGCCAAATAAAAGGGTCACGCCAAAACGTGATAATCTCGCCCTTATGAATGCTATTGTCTATTGCAGGATTATTGCTATATTTTTCCCACATCATTAGGTCGTCGTAGCTTTTTGCCCTCCACTGCTGAGCACCGAATTCCGGACTGCGGTCATTTATACCAATGCTGGTATAAAAAATTGTCGGAATCCCGTTATCAATAACGGTGCATCCTGAATAGCAATGCACTTCACCTTTATCCAAACTTGGCGACAGGGCAATTGGACACTGTTGCCAATGAACTAAATCGGTACTTACCACATGACCCCAGTGTATATCCCCCCAAACATCGGCATGGGGATTATGCTGGTAAAACATATGATATTTTTCTTTAAAAAAAGTCAGTCCGTTTGGATCATTCATCCAGTTTTTTTCGGGGCTGAAGTGATACTTCGGCTTAAGTTTATATTTCATATCTTTACCTTTGAATGTTTTATTTGCCATTTATATTAAATCCGTCTGCCAGACAAGTACCACAGTCAATCAAATAACCTGCACCGCCACAGCTGTATTCATCATCATTCACTTGTAAAATTGTTTTTTCATCAACAGACACTGTTAATTGGCTGCCTATACAAGAAAAAGAAAGTGCAATGGATTTATTAATCTCATAGATATATTCCGTCGAGGCAAGCAATGTCTCTGCTTCGCCAACTTTTTTAATAATGCCCAACCTATTGCTGCCCCAAAGCACCGCACCATAGTATCTTCTGTGACCCTTTGCTCTTGCCACTAACCCAAATCGATCATGTATGCCGGGCGTTAGCTCCGAAGCAACAGTATAATCCTTCCACTCGGCAGTACCGGTGGTGACAATTCCGTTTTTCTCGATATTAGATACCGTGAAGGTTTTGCATGAATCAAATGAAAATTGCTTTGCCGAGGAAGTAAAGCCGTTCATCTGCATATTAAACCCGGTGATATCGTAATTTCTTAAAGAACCTTTTATTTCAAAGCTTTCAGGCGCGCCGTCCCAGTTTACAGACATGAGCAATACTTGTGAGGATTTATCTGGTTCATCAGCAAGACATTGAATTCCTAATCTACTTATTGTCATTCCCCCAAGGTCTGGGATACGCCATTGTAGACTGCACTCCTCGGTTATCTTTACTGTACTGCCGAATTCTACTTTTTGATTGTCATTAAAATCATAATAAACCACATACAAACGTGCTTTGGGTTCACCAACAATATTTTTTACCTTTGCACAAACAGTTTGACCGGAATATAAAATGGGGCTGCCAATAAGGCAGTAGTTTCCCTGATAATCCTTTGGATCCCACATTGTTGGGGTAGAGGCAGATGTAGTTCCACCTTGGCACGCCGCGATAAGTATCCCATCCCCGTATCCCGAAGTGTTGCCGTTTGTGATGCTGCTACCGCCCAGTACAGGACATTCGCAAAACCCCTGTAAGGAGCCTTCAAACTCAAATGCAAAACGGTTGCCTTTTTTGTTGTTTTGCAAACTAACTAACCTGTTGTGCTGAAACACTATTCTGCGTGTCTGAATCACAGCATCTGTAACACAACTACCACCGTCAGAGGATATATTGTAAAAGCGATCGGCAATAGGCTTACGAAAATCAAACTCTTTATTTATTTCCGAAAGCCCAAGACGTATCCCATTAATACAGCCAAGGTTAGCACCGTTGCAGTCGGTATCCCAACCCGAGGACACAACAATATTCATTGCTTTTTGAAAACTATCTCCGCCCAAAATCAACGAAGAAAGTATGAGAGAAAGATTCGGTACAACATGGCAATTGCCGGGATACAGATTATAGCCATACCGTTTATCCAGCCACTCTCGCACTATTCTCCAGTCTGTATTTTTCAAGCATTCTTCTCTTACGTTGCTCATAATCTCATTCATTTTATCCGACTTGGAATATCTAAGCGCTTCGTCTAGCAGTTTGTTTATATCCCTTTCACCAAACGCCAGTGCCTCCAAAGCTCCGATAAAGCAAGCAGATTCTACAGCAATTCCATCATGGCTTACCTCTGCCGCCTGCTTGATAAAGTGCCGCGTTTTTTCCGGGTCGTTTGGGCACATCATAGCAAAGGCATCTATAAATATCTGGGCACCTATCTGCTCCGCAACAGCACATCCGTTTGTTTTAATACTGCCGCTATGAGGAGCCTTTAAACCCTGCTTTAATCGAATGTATGCAGTATGCTCGGTAGACCGTCCAAGGCCGCCCCACCAAAAAATAGTCTTATCTTCAATAATATAGTTGAGCCATGTTTCCCCGAAATCCTGTGGCATCAGCTTCTCTATATTTTTGCTATCCTCTATAGTATTAAAGAATGTGAAGGTTCCGGATAAATCGTCATCCGCTACGATCAAGGGAGTATGAGCCTCATTATAAACATAATGATCCACATCACCAAAAACAGATTTGATTTTTTCGTATGGCCAGCCCTCGATTGGTCTGCCATAAAACACACCAATGAGCTTTCCAAGTGCTCCGGCATAGACTCTATTATCATATTCTATATTATTAATTATAAATCAATCCTTTAATCCCGAAGTTGCCAATCCTTCCACAAAGTACTTTTGGAAGGAGATATATAAAATCAACAGCGGTAATATTGATATACTGGACATAGCCATAAGCGGACCGGAATCCATAGCGCCGCCGGCCTCAGCTTTTAACATATTCAGTCCAAGTGCTATTGTGAATCCGGAAGGCTTACCAAGATAGATAAGAGGAGCCATATAGTCGTTCCAAACAAAAACCAACTGATTTATAGTAACAACTAATAATGCTGGTATTGTATTGGGAATATATATTTTGTAAAATATCTGTATCCATGAACAACCATCAATATGTGCTGCCTCTGCAAGATCGTTTGGCAACGAGGAAAAAAACTGACGTAAAAGAAAGATATTAAATGCACTTCCCGCAAAAAACGCAGGCGCTACTAACGGAATAATTGTGTTGATCCAACCAAGCTTGCTATATAACATATAGGAGGGAATAAGTGTAACCGTTTGGGGAACCATCATCGTGCTGAGCAAAATGATAAAAAGAATGTTTTTGCCCTTAGCCTTAAATTTTGCAAAACCAAACGCAACTAACGAGCAGCTGAAAAGTGTTCCAATAACACAAAGTATGCCTATTCTCACCGTATTAAAAATATATCGAATAAAAGGACTGCTAGAAAAGCCCTCAATATAGCTTCGTAATGAAAAAGGAAACGGTATAATCTCTTTGAATTGCGTAATTTGACCAGCCGTTTTAAAGGATGTCATAAACATCCAAAATAATGGAAGGATAAAGAAAAAAGAAATTATTATTAGGAGCACTTCAAGAAGCAAGCTGCTCATTTCGATTTTCTTAACTGCTTTCATTAATTCACATCCTCTCTATAAAACACCCAGAATTTCGATGTTGCAAATATCGCGATGCTAAGTGCAATAAGAATTATAAACAGCACCCATGCCAACGCAGAAGCATATCCGAATTTGGAATATAAAAATGCAGATTTATACAAATGCAAACCATAAACATAGGTGGCATTGGCAGGACCGCCCTCTGTCATAACATATGGTTGTGTAAATACCTGAAGTCCTTTGATAAGCGCCATTAGCAAATTGAAGAAAATCACCGGGCTTATCATTGGAAAAGTAATATTTTTAAACTTATAGAAAGCTCCCGCACCATCCAGATCAGCAGCTTCATAGTAGGAGTGTGGCACATTCTGTAAGCCTGCCAGCACAATAGTCATTGATGTACCAATAGTAAACATACCCATAAAAATAATAGACGGCATGGCTAAATCAATATTTGTGAGCCAACCTGGTCCCTCTATTCCTATAAAGCTAAGAAGCACATTGATAAATCCGGAATTTTGATTATATAAATAAAGCCAAGCTATATACAAGGCAACGCCTGAACAAATTGTGGGTAGGTAGAAAATCGAACGAAAAACATTAGAACCCGGCAACCTTTTGTTCAAAAGCAGTGCCAAAATTATCGAAAATATAATATTAAGCGGCACAGAAACACCAACATAATATAAAGTTTTTAAAAGCGAAGAAATAAACATAGTATCCTTAGTTAGAATATTCACGTAATTTTTAAACCCGATAAATTCGGGAACACTTAATCCATTCCAACTCGTAAAGGATGTGAACAAAGAAAAAACCATAGGAAAAAATGTAAAGACACAAAAACCTATTAACCATGGTGCAATAAACAAATAAAATAGTCTAGATGTATTTGTTAGACTAGTAACTTTATGCTTTTTCACAATTTACCTTCTTTCATATATTATTTGTTCTGTAAAACTCAGAGAAGGTTGAAAAGATTGTTTATTTTCAACCTCCCCAAGAACTATTGCTTATTACTTCGTAGCAAAGAGAGCTTCGCCCTGCTTTTGTACTTCAGTTGCCATCGCGTCCACTGTAGTTTTATCTGCCAACAAGAGCTCGTATTGAGACTTTATAACATCATTAATCTGTGCATATACTCCCAGATTACGGAACCCTGTTTTATAATTAAGCATGTCAATGAATACCTGCTTATTATATTCTGAACCACCAGCAAAATCGTTTTTATATTCATCACTGTTGGCATAGGAAACAAGTTCCGGAATACCAAAGCTTTGTGCAGTTTTTTGAGATTCTTTATTAGCAGACATAAACTTAATAAAATCCCAAGCAACTTGTTTTTCTTTTGCGGAAGAGCTCATGCTCCAGCCATTACCACGGTATGTGGTAAGCATTCTTGTGTTAAATTCTGTATTCATAGGTAACATTACTACATCCCAATTAAAGCTGTTTCCAATCATCGATTGGAAGGTTGCGATATCCCAAGTTGCGCAAAGCTGCATACCAAATTTACCTGTTTCAAAGCCGCCTGTAGAAACTGCTGCGCTTGTTTCGTTTGGAGCAAGACCTTGTTTAATGGTATCGGAAAACAGTGAAACGGCATGTTTAAACTGTTTATTGTTTGCTGCGTTCATTTTGTCAGTGGTAGTGTCATAAACCGCATCACCATAAAGATTTCTGTAAAATTCAGTAGGTCTTACACCCCAACGGAGTCCATGAACCTTATCTATACCTGTTCCGCTTGTTATTGCTTTTGCAGCCTTCAGCATATCGTCTTCTGTCCAATCATTGGTTGGATATGCAAGTTCGGCTTTATCAAAGAGATTTTTATTATAGGCAATAGCAAATGTCTTAGAGATAAATGGAGCAGCATAAACTTTGCCGTCGGATGAATAAACAGAATTTACTGTATCCATATTCCACTCTTTATCCATACTATCGTTATTAATATAGGATGACAAATCTTCAAATTTATCGTTTCCCAAAAATTGGAACAACGTATCGCTAGGAACACCAAATACGTCGGGAGCAGTGTTGGAAGAAAACCATGTCTGCATTTTTGTCAAATAACCCGCGCCATCTGTGTACTCGAACTCAATGGTCACATTGGGATTCTTATCCATATATGCGTTAGCTAAAGCCATTTTCATATCGGCTTCTTTAGTATCGCCCCAAAAGCCAAAAGTGAGATTAACCTTTTCGGACTTTGAGGAAGAATTTGCATTGTTAGACGTTTTGCAACCGGCAACTACTCCTATAATCATCGCCATAGATAAAAATACAGATAATAACTTTTTCATTATGAACCCTCCAAAAAAATAATTTAAATAATTCCTAATTTAATTAGTATAAAGCTGGAAAATGAAGCTAAAAAATTATATAATGGAAACAATAAAATCAGACGAACATAATAAGTGTGTAACACTGGACGTTTAGCAATATGGAATACGCATAAACAAAATGAAAATCACATATTAAAATTTTCTCGAAATAATGTATAATTTGTATTGGAATCAGGCCTTTTGTAAGCATTCCTCCTCTGCTATTGTCGTTTTAACTTCATAAAGCAATGTTTATTAAATCACCTTAATATAACCCTCCTTTTTAATCGACGAAATATACACACAAATTTTTACCATTCTTAGGAACATTACAAACATTTAAGTTTATTGCATATGCCAATATGAGTTGTTGTTCGTTTAATTGTTCGTTTGTGTTCTTTTTAGTTTCTATTTAGATTATACATGTGCAATTTGCAATAGTCAACTGTGACATTCACTATAAAATTTATGAAGTATTTGTGCAAATATCTGATTTGTTCGTTTTATGATTGATTTTATTTACTACTTGTGCTATTGTATGAGCATATTAATTATTATTGGTGAATCAAATCAAGTCGCGAACATATATATATAAATTTGTTCATCAACATTTTTGCCCTTAGCTATCCAAATACAATTTGAGGTGAAGCAAAATTGAAAAACAGCAAAGCTACTATTAATTTACGCCAGCAGCAGCTTTTGGAATATCTTATGAAATACCGGAACTGCGACAACAAAACACTATCTGAATTATTAAGCGTTACACCAATCACCGTTAGGCGTGACCTGCAATATTTAGAAGAAAGGGGATTAATTAAACGCTTTTTTGGCGGAGCAGAATGTATCATGCCCCCAGAAAGCGAAAGCACTTTTTCTCTGCACTCCCCTAACGATACCATTTCTAAAACGCGCATAGAAATTGCTAAAAGAGCTGCCATGCTCATTCAAGACAAAGAAACAGTTTTTATGAACAGCAGTTCCACCGCTCTATTGGCTTTGGAATATATACAGGATAAATCTGTGCTTATTATTACCAACAATGGACGTTCTTTATATACTAAGCGCCATCCGAAAGCTGAACTTATACTTACCGGCGGCGAGGTCTATGGCCAAAAGCAAAGCTTGGTTGGCGAGTTTGCGTTGAATACCCTTTCAAAAATAACTGCGACCAAATGTATTCTGGGCGTAAGCGGCATTAGTGTAGCCGGCGGAATAACCAGTCGTGTCATTCAGGAAACAGCAATAAACCAGATGATGTTAAATCGATGCAGCGGTGATAAAATTGTGGTTGCAGATGGCAGCAAAATTGGTATTGAGCACAACTTCTTTAGCGGAAATATAAGTGATATTACTCATTTGATTACCGACTCCTCGGCGCCTAAGGAACATTTGGATAGTCTTGCAAAACATGGTTTAAAAATTATTATTTCTGGCTAATATAAATTAGATTCAATGCTAACAGATATTCTCTATCGATTAAGTTTTCTGTTAAATAACTATATAGAAAAGGAAATTAAAAGGATGAAGATTTTAAATTTTGGATCGCTTAATCTTGATATTGTCTATAGCGTAGACAGCATTGTTAGACCCGGAGAGACAATTTCATCTTTAAAAATGGAGAGGTTTTGCGGTGGAAAAGGTTTAAACCAATCAATTGCCCTTGCTAGAGCAGGAGCCGAAGTATACCATGCCGGCTGCATCGGACCTGATGGAGATATTCTAAAGCAGCTTCTGTCCGACAGCAATGTTGATACAAGCTTAATTAAAGCAGTAGAGGGCGCAAGCGGACACGCAATTATACAGGTTGATAAAAGAGGACAAAACTGTATTATCCTGTTCGGCGGAGCTAACCAGAAGATAGCGACGCAGTATGTCGACGAGGTTTTGTCCTATTTTGCAAAAGGCGACATTCTCCTTTTACAAAACGAAATAAATGAGCTTCCGTATATAATGGAAAAGGCATATGAAAAAGGAATGGAAATTGCGCTTAATCCAAGTCCCTTTAATGAAAAAATAGAAGCTTGCCCTCTGCAGAATGTTACTTACTTTATTATTAACGAAATTGAGGGGGAAGAAATATCCGGAAAAAGCGAGAGCATAGAAATAATTAATGAGATGAAAAAGCTCTATCCTAAGTCAAAAACTGTACTTACTCTTGGGAAACATGGGGTTGTATATTCTGACGGCGAACAGGAATATAAACATGGGATTTATGATGTTAAAGTTATTGATACCACTGCGGCAGGTGACACCTTTTTAGGCTATTTTGTTGCAAACATCAAGGGAAACAACCCTGATGAGGTATTAAGGCTGGCTTCTATTGCATCTTCCCTTGCGGTATCCGTAAAAGGCGCTGCAAATTCCATTCCTTTTATGAAGGATGTAGTTAATGCAAATTTAAAAGCAAAATAGTTGATTTAAATTAGATTGGTGATACTTTATAGGACGCTTATTAATTAAAAGTTCTCTAATGTGTCACCTTTTTCTCTAAATATAATTTAATCCTTTCTCTAATAATATAATTTCTTGTACGTTCTTTTGGTAAATACTTATCCTTTTTTAATATAATTCTCAAATTTACATAAATCATACTATTTTAAATTCTTCCAGCTAACTTTTATTTTTTTGATATATTTTTGATTCGCAGATTGCAATAGCAAGTTGCAATAGTTTTGAAAACAACGATGACTTATAGTAAAACGATGTGGGATTACGGAGAGAGGGCGAAGCCCGAACGGAGAAATCCCACATC
>JAQVYP010000011.1 GCA_029004655.1 Oscillospiraceae bacterium
ATTGAGTTGAGCCATTGAGCTTCTCCTTTCGGTATTATGCTTTTTGTTGTTATTAAACATTATACCATATGTGAAGCTCTTTGGCTTTCTTTATTTTTTGAATTTACACCATTATACAGACTTTACCATAATAACAAGCATGTGCTATCGAGACTTTTTGATTGAAAGTTTACTTCCTTACAAATATAAAGTGCTAATTATATTTGTTGATCAATATGCCTGTGAAATTGCAAACGACACGAATACATTTGTTGCCAAATCTGGCGCGATAGATAACACAGGAAATGAAGAGGATGTTGCCATATTGCTTCATACATCCGGAACTACCAGCAATCCAAAACGCGTGATGCTTACGCATAGAAATTTGATTAGCAATATAGAATCAAACATTCAATCGCTGAAATTAACAGAGGCAGATAAATGTTTGATTGCTATGCCAATGTATTTCGGCTACTGTAACACAGCGCAATTCTTGACTCATCTTTATCTTGGCGCCTCAATAGTCATTCTCGATGGAATGTTTTTCCCAAAAACTTTCTTCTTTACAGTACAAAATGAACAAATTACTAATTTTACCGGTGTTCCTTCTATGTTGTTAACGCTTCTAAAGTATCGGTATGCTAGTAAATATGATATTAGTTCTCTTAGATATATTTGCTTTGGCGGTGGTAAAATGCCAGAGGGACAACTTAGAGAGTTGATTCAATTGTTCTCATCTGTAGGCTTTGTTCAGACTTATGGTCAAACCGAAGCATCTCCACGAATAACCGCATTACTTTCCAAGGATGCATTACGAAAAATTGGGTCTGTTGGGACTCCTATACCTAATGTTAGAGTTAAAGTTGTTGACGAGATGGGAAATCAGCTATCGGCAAATGCAATTGGTGAAGTTATCGTGCAGGGAAAAAATATTATGAAAGGATATTTTAAGCAAGAAAAGATTACAAAGAATACCATTATTGACGGATGGTTACATACCGGTGATTTAGGCTATCTCGATGAAGATGGTTACCTTTATTTGACTGGAAGAAAAAAGAATATGATTATTTCAGGTGGGATAAATATTTATCCAGAAGAAATAGAGGAAGTATTAATGAGTCATCCCAATGTTTGCGATGTCTGCGTCTTTGCAGAAAATCATTCGATGCTTGGTGAGGTCCCTGCTGCCAAAATTGTTCTTCGCAACAGTAATACAAATTGCGATTTAAGAACTTTTTGCATAGAAAGATTAGCTATATATAAAGTTCCTGTAAAATTTGAATTAGTGGATAATTTGGAAAAAACCTATAATGGAAAAATAAAACGGAAAGGATAACAAAATAAAATGGAATATTTATTTGAAGATCAATTAAAAGGCATTATTTCTTCATGCGGAAATGATATTAATATTAATATGATAAATCGAGAGACCGATCTCGTGAAGGACTTTGGATTCTCATCACTAAATATGGTTCAACTTGTTGTTAAACTTGAAGAAGAATTCGATATTATAATAGAGGATGATTATTTATTAATCGAAAAACTTTCTCCCTATGAAAGTCTATTGAAACTGTTAAAATATCACATTGATAAGATAATCCCGTAAATATTATAAGCCACTAAATAAGAATTCGATGTCCAAAAATATGTAACAGAATATATTATACCAATCGGTATACTTTTGTATCACATAGGGTTCATCAAGCGCAAGATTTACATAAAAATTTTAAAAGCTGTATTACAATCGTTGAAGTTATTTCCATTTGCGTCCTGTAAGCACAGCAGAAAGGAAAAATCAAATTATGAAACAAAAGGATGTTATTATAGGAAATTTAATAAAATCATGGCAAAGCGGAAGATGCATAAATGTCACGCTGTGTGTGACTGAAAATTGCAATATGGCATGTACATATTGCTATATGATTAATAAGAATAATAAACGTGTTATGAATTACAAAACTGCAATAGATATTGTGAATTTTGTTTTAAATAACGAAGAGTATTTAAAGGAAGAGGCCGTTGTATTTGATTTTATCGGCGGCGAACCTCTACTGCAAATCGATTTGATTGATAAAGTTTGTGATTATATCGTTTCTTACTTATATAAACACAATCATAAATGGTTTGATAAATATAGATTTATGATCACATCTAATGGATTATTATATAAAAACGAGAAGGTTCAAAGTTTTATCAACAAGCATGCAGGGCATATATCCTTTACCATAAGTTTAGATGGCAATAAGGAAAAACAAGATTCTTCAAGAATAAAAAAAGATGGATCTGGAACATATGATGATGTCATTAAGTGTGTCCCTTTGTGGCTTTCGCAGTTCCCGTCTGCATTTGCAAAATCTACATTCTCGCACGACGATCTTCCTTATTTAAAAGACAGTGTAATACATTTGTGGTCTTTGGGAGTAAAAAATGTCATGGCAAATATCGTTTATGAGGATGTTTGGCATTCTGGAGATGATGTTATATTCGAGGAACAGTTAAACCTATTGGCTGATTATGTGATTGAAAATGATTTGTGGGATAAATATTCTGTTCGCTTTTTTAATCCCAACTTGGGATTACCACTTAGTGAGGATGATAAAAAGCGCAACGTTTGCGGTGCAGGAAAGCAAACTGTTGCATTTGATTGTGACGGTGAGATATTTCCCTGTATACGCTTTTTGGATTTTTGCATGAACGATTTAAAAAGCAAATCAATAGGCAACATTTATGGTGAGATAAATAATAATATTTTAAAAACTTTCTCGTCCTTGTCAATTGAAAATAGCATGGATGCTGAATGCAAAGAATGTCAAGTGAGTAAATCTTGTGATTTCTGTACCGCCTTTAATTATATTTCATCTAAAAATCAGACTATTTATGAAAGAACGAAATACAATTGCCTCATGCATAAGGCAAATGTTCGGGCTAATAATCGTTTGTGGTATAACTATAGCAAAATTTATAATGCAACATCACAAAAAACTAAATTGAAACTATTAATTAAGAATATATCTTCATTAAAATATTTGAACATTCTTTTGTCTGATGATGTAACTCCTCATTGCTCTTATACGAATAGATTAACTTCGAATAAAGTGATGAACAATGAAATGATAGATGCCGCCGTTGACTTTTGCTATAAGTATTTCCTCATCCCTATATTTATAGGTAATCAAGAGATTGAGCTAAACCGTGATGATAATATTTATTTTAAAATATCGCAGGAAGAAAATCTCGGAATAAACGATTCTTATGTTTATGATGGAAAGTCATTTAAAAGCGTTTCTTGCGGGAGTATAATAATTACCATAAATAGATCTATCTTACATGGTTTTGAGGAAATCGTTATACAAGCAGCAAAACTATATCGACGTATAAATATTTTTATACAAGATATAGAAGAAATGAATGCGAACGATTTGGCACTGTATCAAATAGGACTAGAAAAAATCACTTCTGAACTATCTAAGTGGAATTACAAGCCTGTAATAAATATTTTTAATGATAGCTATAGGTGCTGCGAAGCTGGTGTTACTTCTTTGACACTTGCGCCAGATGGATTGATTTATTTATGCCCAGCATTTTATTTCAATAATTTAAAGCATACTGCTATCGGTTCAATTCATGATGATTATTTTTCGTACTCTGCACCGAAAACTGCGAAGAAGGAAAGCGCATTGATTGTTTCAGAAAAAGAGGCAATCCATTCTAACTGTATTTATAACAATTATGTTTGTACTACAGAATTAAACATTCCATCTGATCAATATGTGAGAGTCGAAAAAATCAATCAAAATCAAGCAAAGAAATATAATGGATGCTAACCCTTTTAAGAAAGGAACTTATTATGAAGTACGCACATATAAAAATCACTGACGAAGAAGCAGATGAATATGCCCTTCATTTAGACAAAATAATGGCCCTAAGAACACTAAGAATAATTAATTTAAATGGTGATTTCGAATTAAATGAGCAAAAAATACGCCGTGATACGATTATTGCTAGTGAGAAAATGAATGCATGGTGGGATAAAATAGAAGAAAAATATTCAATTCCGGCAAATGGAAAAAGAAGAAACATTGATTATCAAAATAATCTTCTAACATACGAAGTATAAATGAAACAAGAAATCGTTCTAGTATCCGTGCTCTCTTGCTTTACTATGTATGATTACGGAGAAAACTGATCCTTCAAAGCTACCTTCTTTCATAATCAATTTCCTGAAATATCACTATAGTCCTTATAAGGAAAAATATTTTTCACTCTGATCATTTTTTGTGGCAAGCGAATAAAGTGCTGACATAAATTCTCTGAACATGATTTCATGTTGACGAGGCATTTTTATGACGAATATGCTGATTCGCCTAATCTCATGCAAATGTTTACATACGAGGAGCAGTAATTGTGAATAATGTTACTTTGAAAAAATTAAATAACATGCTAGCCTACGGATATGCGCATACAGCGTACTACAAGAGGGCATTTGACGGGATAATCCAAAAAGGAAATGACGATATTCAGTATCAAAGTGAATGTTTGTCATTAGAATCATATGACAAACTCCCGATTTTGACAAAATCCATAATAAAGGAAAACGTTTCGGATTTTATTTCTGATGAATATGAAATGCAAGAATTAGAAATTGAACGAACATCTGGTTCTTCAGGAGACATTTTAGAAATATATTGGGATAAGTCATCAAAAATTAAATCTCTAGTATCATTATGGAATGAGCGAAAAAAATATGGTATATATCCAACATCAAGAGCGTGTTTTTTTCATTCGATTTCCAACAGAGTAGTAAGAGATAATATTGTTGTAACATCTCCTAAAATTATATTACGAAATGACAATCACACTATTTCTTTCAGTAAAATGAGTTTTGATGAAAAAAGTTTGCAGTATTATTATGATTCCCTCGTCGATTTTCAACCAGAATGGATAATGTGTCACCCCACAACATTGTTCCTTTTTTCACAGTTTATCTTGGAAAACAAATTATGCCCCTTCAAACAGCTAAAGCTAATTGAGTTGACTGGTGAACTATTGTTGCCAGAACAAAGGAATTATATAAAAAAAGTATTTAATGTTCCTGTGGTTAATCATTATGGAATGCGAGAATGCAACGGGATTGCATATGAATGCGAATACGGAAATATGCATTTGCTTGATCGAAATGTATATGTCGAAATATGCGATGATATGGGACATCGACTTCCGGATGAAAATTGCGGCGTAATATTTGTAACTAATTTGTCTAATTCTGCGATGCCCATAATTAAGTATAAAACGGACGACAAAGGCATGATTATAACACGAAAATGCAAATGCGGAAGAAGCAAGACGCTGGTTTTATCTTCAGGACGATTAAATGATTTAATATACCGAAATAATCAAGTGCCACTTGAGGGGAATAATCTATTTTATGTAATAGAATATATTAATTGCTTTTATGATAATACAATCAAACAATTTAAAATAGTGCAAAATGAAATTGACAAATTCACAGTATATTTAGCTTTAGAAGATCGAAAATATATTAAAGACATAGAGGAAATATTTGTGCAAAAAACAGTCGAATATGGTATTACAGGCGTCACATGGGATTTTATAATTTCAGATTATATCGCACCCGACGAAAATGGCAAACTAAAATATTTTACAAGTAAGGTCTCTTCGAGTTTTTAAAGTCGAATAATGATATGGTGGTATGATAAGAATTATTATTCGGAAAGAGTATAATGTGACATTCTAATTTTTACCACCATGGTATATAATGCGTTAGTTTGCAGACGACGCTTACTAGAATTTTCGTCTCAAAAAACGCATGTACTTTGGAGAATCTTTATTCGAAAGGAGGTGTATTTATGGATTATTTGCTGAATTCTATCGAAATCTCTGTTGAAACTTCGGTGCAATCTTTAGCCGGTTGCTCAACAGGATGTAGCGGTACATGCGAAGGTAGTTGTGAAGGCACTTGTGAAAGCGGCTGCGGATCGGGTTGCGGTAGCAAATGACTTTCAAAAAGCTTTTTGTGATTAAACTGTATCACCATATCATTATTTTCTGCGAAAACAGGGATTGTGTACATTGTGACTAGATACTTGGTAAAAATAACTGTGCACAAAGCTCACATTATAATCACAAAGGCGAAACAGAACTGGCGTGCAATCAGGGATCGATGTGTCTCAAACGCTCAATACCTTCGGTCGTTTCAATTTTTTGAATATGCGTAAGATCATTTGCTTCCATATTCATGTAACTGAAGCTCATTAGCGTGCCTGTGACGAATAGTTACGAAACATTACATTCTCTGATTGCATCGCCAAAATAAACAAAACATCATAAAAGAGTATTCGTGTTTAGATGTAAAGGTTCGTCCGAATTATATCGTTGCGGATTTTGATGTTGCACATCTTATTTATCAAGTATATCAAACGGAGTATTCATACCATGAAAACGAAACCTAATTCTCGTGTTATTACCAATTTATGGTTTTCAATAAAACAGGTCTTTTTGTCAAGTCCAATTTTGTTTGTCATTAGTATGCTAATATCCATTACAAATAAAATAATTTCATTTGTAATGATGTACATTGCTAAACTGACGATCGATGAGTTACAATATATATATTTGGGGCAAGACTCCCCCGAATCGATTGTAAAATATATTATCTTTACAGTATCTTTAACAATTTGTCTAGCCTTTTTTGGCTGGATTGATTCTGTGGTGAATGCAAAACAGAGCTACAAGTTTCAAATATATGTGGATGAAACATTTATTAATAAAAATGCCACCCTAGATATTGCAATCTTTGATAATCCCAAATTTTATAATATTCTTGAAGAAGCTGAAAGATCGAAAAGAGCTTTGAATTTTGTTGTGTCTCGTGTTATACACTTTACTAGCTATATTATCTCGCTTGTTATTTCTCTTAGTATTGCATTTTCGTATCAAAATATGTTATTGCCATTTGTTATCATTGCTTTTGTAATCCCAGCATTATTTAACAAAGGAAGATATTATACCAAAGTTTACCAATATGACATTGATAAACGAACACAGATGAGAAAAATGAGCTATGATGCTAAAATATTACTTGATAAAACTGCTGCGAAAGAACTGCGTTTTTATAACATTAAAGAATATATTTTAAAAAAATATGATGCTGGGCTAAGCGAGTATATCAAAGGAAAAAAGAAAATTATTCATACTTATGGTTTAATCAATTCGTTTTTTAATGTTCTGCCTACTGTAGGTGTTTTCATTGCAGTTTTAATAGTGACCAATAATATTCTCGCGGGAGAAGGAAAAATTGGCGACTTTGTTTATTACATGGGAATATTCGTAACATTAAAAGAAAATCTGCTGGGTATGGTTGAAGATATTTCTAAATTAAAGGAAAGCGAATATGCGATACAAAAATATCAGGATTATATGAATATAAAACCGCTTTTGCATACTTTGGGAACAAAATCTATAGAGAAAATAGAAACAATTGAATTGAAAGATGTTTGTTTTACATATCCAAAGACAGATGCGCCAATATTTGACAAATTGAATTTAAAAATCGTCATTCCGCAGAAGATCGCAATTGTTGGCATGAATGGAGCAGGAAAAACGACAATCATAAAACTGCTATTGCGTTTTTATGATGTTGATAGTGGCGAAATACTAATTAATGGAGTCAATATAAAAGAGTTCGAAGTGAATTCCTTACGAAAACTTATTGCTCCGGCCTTTCAAACACCTATACTATATTCTTTGAGTTTAAGATTAAATGTGTCTCTTTCCGATATGTCGCAAAAAGGTGATGATGCCAGAATCATAGAAAAACTAAAAATGTTTGGCTTGGATGATTTGGCGAATGAAAGTGAGTTGGAAAAGGATATATCGCGAGATTTTTGTGAAGACGGAATTATGCTTTCAGGAGGACAACGCCAAAAATTAGCTTTGGCACGCTTTGCATTTCCTGATGCAGATTTATATATTATGGATGAGCCTACAGCTTCTCTTGATCCAATATCCGAACATGACATTCTCTGTGAATTTAAAAAACTATACGCTGATAAAGGAATGATTATGGTGTCACATAGGCTTTCTAATGTTGTTGACATGGATTGCATTTTTGTGTTCAAGGATGGACGTTGCGTTGAACAGGGCAATCATAACACTTTGTATAAGATGCAGGGATTATATTATGAAATGTTTACACGTCAAAGCTTCAATTATACTACTTCAGAGTAAAATATTTCGGAAGGGTTTTTTATAATGAGAGAACGAGTGAGAAAAACCGGATTAAACATTGCCTTTTGTTTCCGCTTGTTGTACAAGGCAAACAAAAAGACAACTATCTTTTTGTTGATTGTTAATTTAGTGAACACATTGGTGCCCATTGCAGTGTTGTATATGAGCAGAACCATTATCAATAGTATCACAGAGGGATTTTCGATAGGAATCAATGAAGTTCGCATTGTTTCTATGATTGCGATTTATTTTCTGATGAATATTACGATTTCATTTTTTGAGGAATACTCTCATAAAATCTCCATACTTGCTATACAGGATCTATTAAAATATATAAACATTGAGATCATGAGGAAATCGGCATCCATGGATATTTCCTATTTTGATATTCCGCAATTATTTGATGAAGTCAATATCAGCCGAGATAACGCCAAGCAATTACACAATATCGTATTTTCTCTTGTAAAAGTACTTGGGAGTGTCATCCGATTAATATCAACTTTTGTAATTGCAATTCAAATAAACACATGGTTTGTTATCTTTATTATCGCCTCCCTAATACCAAAATTCTTTTTTTCAAAGAAAATAGAACTCACATCCTATGCTTTTGAAAAAAAACAAGCAAAAGATAATCGTAGAGTATCGTATTACTATTCACTGTTGTTTCGGCGAGATGCTGCGTGTGAAATGCGTTATTATAACTTTATTACATTCGTAAAAAACAGTTATTTGAGTCTAAAAATGCAAGTGACTTCGGAGCTTAATCAATTTAATAATCGTAATGCATTATATCGATTTTTGTTAATGCTTCCACCGATAGCTGTAGAAACAATTGTGAAAATATATACGGTGGTAATGATAGCCTCGAAATTCTTTACAGTCGGAGATTATACATTTGTTACGGGCATTTACTCGTCGTTAAACAGTTCAATAGATAGTATTATGTCGAGCATAGCGATGTTTGAAGGATATGATCAAAAAATCAGCGATTTCAAAAAATTTTTCGCATACGACGGCGATGATGGTGTTTTTGGAAACACTGACATTCCAATGATTAAGGAAATCGAGTTCAGAAATGTTTGTTTTACATATCCGAAATCAAATACTCCGACATTACATAATTTGTCATTTAAAATCACTGAGGGCGAGAAAGTGATGTTAGTTGGTGAAAACGGAGCGGGAAAAACTACCATTGTCAAGCTTATATGCGGATTTTACACTGAATATGAAGGTCTCATTTTAATAAATGGAATAGATATAAAAAAATATCGTATTGAAACCCTGCGTACGCACCTGTCAAGCGTATTTCAAGATTTTACAACGTTTTCTTATACTATACGGGAAAATGTAGCGTTTGGATGCATTGAGTGCATTAAAAACGACAGAAAGATTATCGACTGTCTTAAGTCCGCTGACTTTAGAAACAATGATTTTACAAATGACAATATCGATATGTATGTAAATAAAGAATTTGATGAAGATGGTATTGTTCTTTCAGGGGGACAACAGCAAAGGCTTGCTATTGCGCGGGCATATATGCGAGATTCCCAACTTGTTTTAATGGATGAACCCAATGCATCCCTTGATCCTATTGCAGAATGTGAATTGTTAGAACAATTTAAAAAGCTTTACGATCATTGTATGCTATTGTTTATATCACATCGACTGTCAAATTCGACACTGATGGATCGTATTTTGGTGCTTGAAAACGGAACTGTTGTTGAGGAAGGAAATCATAGTGAGTTAATGCTATTACAAAAACGATATTATAAGATGTTTTCTTTACAGGCAGAAAAGTATATGCCGCAAAAAGAATAAAGTCTCTACATTGATATAGAGCATCACGATCAAAACAGTTATGTAAGTTATAGTATCGTATATGAAAGTCAAGATGATAATCAGGAGTTAGAAAAATGAATGACAAGTATGAATTAAAAAAAACATAATAGTACTCAATTGGGACGAAGAATTATGGAAGTGTGCCATGATTATTCAATTGATTATATCAATGAAGCTGAGTTAGCAAGCGTCTTACATCACTATGCAATAACTTATCCGGAAATTTTGTTTGAAAATGGCAAAGTAAGACAATCAATAGTGAATATTATTGGAAAAAAAAGAAGCATTTATATTCTATCTTTAGAAGCAAAAAGATAATTGCTTTTTAGAAACAACATATAAAATGTTAGCTAATGAAGGGGAATTAAATGAATATAGATTTGAGGGATAAAGTTGTCGTAGTGACAGGATCATCTAAGGGAATCGGGAAGGAACTTATTAAAGCGTTTGCAAAAGAAGGTTCTCAAATTGTAATAAATTATTTTCAAAGCGAAGAAGCAGCCAATCAACTTTATAATCAAATTATAAAGCATAACAAAAAATGCATAAGAATAAAAGCGGATGTAACTAATCAAGCGGATGTGGATCATTTATGCAGCGAAACAATTTCAACATTTGGGAGAATCGATGTTCTCGTAAATAATGCGGGTATTTGCGATGATAATCTCATACAATTAATGCCAGAAGAACAATGGCGAAGAGTTATTGATGTGAATCTTACGGGAACATTTTTGTGCTGTCGAGCATTTTCAAAGATTATGATACGCCAAGGCTTTGGCTCTATTATCAATATTTCATCGTTAAAAGGGCAAGGAGGCTGCGAAGGTCAAACTAATTATTCGGCTTCAAAAGCAGGCTTGATAGGCTTTACTAAATCATTAGCGAAGGAACTTGGCATGTATAACATTTCAGTCAATGCATTATGCCCAGGATTCATAGTGACAGATTTAAATAGACATAATGATGAAAAAAGGAAAATAGCAATGGAAAAAAGTCTTATGTCTATTGATAATTCTTTGCACGATTTACTCAATTTCATACTATTTTTATCATCAGATAGGCTTTTAGGGGTAAGTGGTCAAGTTTTTAATATTGATTCAAGATGCAAATAACATGGCCATAGAATGAAATTCATTTGCCTAAACAAACAGACCATGCTTGACATATTGCCAAAAAAATCACAAAGCATTTGGACTACTTAACTGGTGAATAATATAGTCATGTATATAGGTTTTCGGGAATACGGCAGCAATGGCATAGAAAAAACTAATCATATTGTCCGTGAAGACATCCACTTCGCCTCTGTTAAGAAGTCTGTTCAGCACAATTGCCCAAAATTTTGCGCTTTGTTTTCGCCTACACCTTTTTGAAGATTTGCATAAATTCTGCGACTGTCTATCCCTCGATATGTTAAGAAGAGAATTTTCTACTTCATTTTTAATAAACATCCAAGATCCCTAATTGTACTCAAATGTGACAAAAAAACATATTATCAAAAGCTAATCTTAATAATTTGATTACTGAATTTATAAAAGATGAGGAGACAAAATTATGACTGAACATATCGGAAACAATGGATATTGTACCGTATTCCTTTACACAAGCATTTTAGAACAGGAACAGAAAGATATGCGATATTGTACTACTGCTGAAAAATTCAAGAGAGATATGTATCAGATGATAGAGGCCGGATATCAGCCTGTTTCTTTAAGGGATCTTTACGCGTTCAAACATAGAACAGAACAACCTTCTGTTTCATATTTTTCTGTTGTTATGATCGGGGGATATGAAGACAACTATACTGTAGCGTTCCCTATTTTAAAAGAAATGAATGTGCCCGCTTCTATCTTTGTCTGTACTGATCTTGTCGGAAAAGATAGTTATCCGGGAATCAATCCTTTTACGCCACATTTTGGTTGGAAAGCAGCTCGCGACATGCGTGAATCTGGATTGATTGATATATACGCTATGTGGCATCCTTTTGATAAAGAAAAGGATCTTCAAACCGCTGTAAAAGAAAAAATCAGGGTTTTGAATCAAAATTTGCGGTCTGATGATGCTGGTTTTGCATTTTGCTATTCCAACATCGATAAAACTGTTGTGACAAATTTAACAGAATTGGGTGTGAAAGTAATTCTGACGAATGAGACGCTTAAGACAGCTGAAAATTCGCAAAGAGAAATTATCGTATCGACAAATGTAGAATACTATACTGAGATTTTTGATGCTATGAGTCGACAGATAGGGATTCATAACGATCTGTTATACAAAGCAATTGGAATCAATGAGATTCACATATATGAAAAGACTTTAAAAGAAAAATATTATGGTCTTAATCTGCCTTCAATATCTCTTCCAATAAATCGATATCCTATGATACGCAATTATCTCCGTCATGCGTTCCCCTTTAGTGTGTTGGAAACGGAACGCCATGATCGAGTAGAACGATTGGTTTTAAACGAATATATTGAAACGGTATTCGTTCCTTCCTATCATTGGTTTGATTATCATAATACGATATATAAGAATTGGGATTGTTTATGTTGCTTTACCATGACGCGGGATATCATGAAGATTAATAATATTGATGTTGTTGAATATGTTATAAACAGCTTATATGAAGGCTATTATTGCGATATTTGGTTAGATACCTACTATATTCCGAAAAAACCAGGATATATGAAAGAACATCAGACACACGGCTTGCTTATATACGGGTATAATAATGCGAAAAAAGTTTTTTTGGTGTTATCCTATACAAATCATGCTGTTTATGAAGAGTTTGAAGTATCCTTATGTGATTTCGCAATGGCCTGTGTCAGTCCCTATTTTGGAGAACTGAGTTTGATGAAGCGAAATGATGAATGCCCGATTGTATATAATATCCATCTTCTTCGAGATCGGTTGAGTCGATATATATATTCAATTACAGAAGATGATCATGATTTAAAGTATATAAAACCTGATATAGGAAATTATTATAATTTTCATGCATGTGAGTATTTTGCAGATTCATTATATGATAGTGCTCTGAGAGAAAAAAATATCCATCAAACATCTCTTTATGGTTTTGCAGAGCATAAACGGTGCATGGCGTGGAGACTACAGTATATCTGCCAAATTGAAGGCTTTTGTGTAGACAATTCTAATGTAGATGCGTATATGAGAAATACGGAAAGAGATTGCGAGTTTTTGATCAATGTAAGTATAAAATATAATTTAACGAAGAAGGAACGAGTGCTTGTGACAGCAGCTAACTGTGCAAAAAATTTGGTGCGTCAAGAGCGGGAAGCAATTCTGTGGCTCATTGAGAAAATTGATGGGAAATATGCGGAGAAAAACAGAAGCATCGGAAATTAGAAAGGTGGGCAATTGCACCGTTGTGAACATATAACTGGCTAATGTACAGTTCAACTGGAAGCTTGCAGATATTTACGGTTGCCACAATTTTGTATGTAGGGATGACGAAAAAGTCTGTCGTAACTGTAAAATGATTTTGTGTATCAATGAAATGAAAAAGATTTAAGACAAATAGCTTAATATGAAAGCTACGGGAGCGATTTATTACAATCGCTCCCGTTTTTGTTTTCGGGAAAGGAGAAGCCGTGCAAGAGTTTTTTGTAAAACCCATCCGTTTGCGTATCCCGAAACAAGCCTCTGCAATGTGGCAGCCGTACATAGCCAGATATCCGTAATCTTTGGAATTTTGATTTGTATTAACGCTCAAATCAAAATTCAAAGGAGATTACAAAAATGGCATTTAACAACGGACTTGAAAGAAAGAGATTTGAATCAAAACAGAAAGCTTTACGCGAAGAATACAATAGGCTCGGAATGAGTGAAGAACAAATTCAAACGCTATATGAATATGATCTGGCTGATTTTAACAGTAATAGAAGATTTATCACGCACACACAGCCGATCAATCTTGCTGATCTGGAAGCGGACGAGGACAGCAACGCCGAATCCGGCAGGAATCCTATGTTTGAGGAATTTAGAGAGGTATTGTCGGTGAATGACAGTGGAAAGTTGCTTCAGTCTCGCTACGGTTGGATTGAAGAAATTGACGATCCGAAGCTGGCAAAAAAGCTGAAAAGGCTGTCGCCCGATAATCTGGAGTTTCTGACGCTGCTTGCTTTCGACGGCTATTCGCAGAATGAAATTGCTGCATCCCTTTCTGTATCGCAACAGGAAATTTCAAAAAAAAATCAACCGCATAAAAAAATATTTGAAATCGGGGTCGTGAAAACAGCCTTCTCGCCGGCTACCAATTGAGAGGACATACACACAATACTCTTGCTGTTCTTTGAAAATCAAATTGACATTCACTAAATACGTTCTTTCCGTTGTCGGGTGATGAACTCGGCATCACCCTATCCTCCGTTATGGCTAAAAACACACTCATGATACCGAAGCATTTTCAAATTGTGAATGCATAAACCCGCTGTCGTGGGTGTACAGTTTCGATCTACGAATGATTTCAAAAAAATATAAACTATCCCTTACCTTTTTGACAGCAGATGACCGTATGTTCTGTCATATTAAGAAAATTGATAGGAAAGGACACAGAACCTTGCAGTTAACAGACGAACTTCCGCAGCATGAAAACATAATAAAGGAACATCAAATTTTGGCGTGGCAGTATTGCCCCATATAATGCAGTTCTGACCGTATGGCGGCACTGCCGTGCGGTTGGAGTTATACTTTGAACACAAACCGATACATAGCAATCGATGGCGTCCGATGCACGAGGCGTTCGAGACAGCATCATTGCAACAAAAACAAAACGCTGGAGTTCCGTCCGCCAAAGGACAAGCCTTCGAGTCTGATACCCAACCATATCGCCAAATTTACCCGCGAAATTTCGTGGGGTAAGTTTGGCTTTTTTCATTATGTGCGTTTTGTAAAAACGCTCCTTTTTCGTATCGGCGGCACAGGTTGTCGCTCTCCCCCCCCGGTCAATCGTTTTGAAATTTTCAAAAACGATTGATTGGAGGAATCAAATTGAAAAACTATCGTGAAAGCGATTACGCCCTTAATAAATACAGCGAGGGCATTGTATATAGGTTTGCAAACGAAACAATAGAATTGACATTGGAGGATTTCCTGCGCAAAACTCCCGGAGCTACAGAAGCAGCTTTCTTGAAATGGAAAGCGTTCTCCGACAGCGACTATTTGCTGCAGGCGCAAAAGGATAATGCACAGACCAAAAAGAATATATCCATAGGCGCATTAGAGGAAACCGCCGCCTGCGGCTGGATGTCGCTCGAAGATGAATATAACGTAGCCGAAGACAGAGAACGAAACCTGCATATTGTAGAAGATTTTTTCTGTGCTGTCAAACTGACCGAAAAGCAGAAGCAGAGATTTCTGCTGCATTATTGCAGGGGACTGACTTTCCGTGAGATAGCACTGAGAGAAGGAGTACATTTCACATCTGTGAGGGACAGTATTGAGCAGGTAACGCAGAAATTCCGTGAATTCTATTTAAAACGCAAATAACCCACATCAGACCGTCATAAATGGCGGTCTGATATTTTTTTGAATTTTTTTGAAAAACCATCCCTACAAAACCCTCCGAAAAGTGCAATAGGTGAAAGGACTAAAAATCCTTGCCTGCTGTTCCTTCACAACAGCGGGTTTGCTCTTTGACAATTGAATAGCACAGCGCATTTTTTACCTTCCTTCTGCTGTCGGGAAACCGGCAAGCCACACGGGATTTACCCGGACGGCGCGGCGCACCCGCACCGAAGGCCATGACAGGCAGAAGAAATAATGATACTTGCGTCCAGTCCTAAAGCCGAGCGTTGAAGCGGTCAGCAGAGCCGTGAGCCGTCGCAGCAAAGGAGGGCGCCTCGCAGAGAACCTGAGAGGGGTGAGATTCCCATGAGGTCAAATGCATGACCGGAAAGTGCGTTCCCGTAGGAGCGATTGCTCCTTATGCCGAGGGGTTGGCGTGGTTCAAATATCGGCTGGAATCAAAACGATTGATACAAGAAACTACAGGCGGTCGTTTACTCTTTTGCGGATGAGCGACCGCCTTTTACTTACGGGGGCAAACAATGAATGAAATCAAAAGAGGCGAAATCTATTACGCCGAGCTGTCACCGATTGTAGGCAGCGAACAGGACGGTAACCGTCCTGTTGTCATTTTACAAAATGACAAAGGAAATCTGTACAGCAATACAACGATCATTGCCGCGATTACAAGCGAGCTGGACAAAGCGCATCTTCCCACTCACATTATTTTCACATCAGACTGCATGAAAAAGAAATCAATGGTGCTGCTCGAACAGATCAGAACAATAGATAAATCACGGATCGGCAATTTTGTCGGAGTGATGGACACTCAAACAATGAAGCGCATCGATCACGCCATTGTGATCAGCTTCGGACTTGAATACTTGGAGGGATTGAAGAATGAGTAAAGACAAAAACAACGCATCCTTTGCTTACAGCGTTAATCTGCTTCGTCTGCTGCTTGGCATGAAGCTGATTACCGAAGAAGAATACAAGAAGATCGTCCGCATCAGCGCCGAGCATTACGACACCGAATGTATATATGTCTAAAATGATAAATTTCTGAAAGTTCTCTATTCTCGCTGGATGTATCCGAACTCCTGTGGTATTGTTGGTGTTGCCGCAGGGACAAAGCGGCAATCAAGGCAGGCACAAACGCCTGCGGAAAGGAGAAAACAAGCATGAAAACCATCACAGAAATCACAAGCAAACAGCAGGAAGTAAAAATCATTCGTTTAGCGGCTTACTGTCGGGTGTCAAGTGATTCCGAAGATCAGCTTCACTCCTTCGCCGCGCAGATCAGATACTACACAGAATACACACAGCGTGATCCCAAATACAGACTTGTAGATATCTACGCCGACGAAGGAATTACGGGAACAAGCATGGAAAAGCGAAATGAATTCCATCGGCTTCTCCGTGACTGCAAAAAAGGACTGATTGACCGCATCATCGTCAAATCAGTATCAAGATTTGCAAGAAATACCGAAGAGCTGCTCGCAACGCTCAGAATGCTCTCTGAATACGAAGTCAGCGTGTACTTTGAAGAACAAGGCATCGACACGGCAATGATGAACAGCGAAATGATCGTAACATTCCCCGGTATGGCTGCGCAACAGGAAAGTGTGGCTATATCGGGAAATATGCGTTGGAGCTATAAAAAGCGGATGGAATCGGGAGAGTTTAACTGCTGCTCCCCCGCTTATGGCTTCAACCTTGTAAACGGTCAGCTTGAAATCAACGAATCGGAGGCGGCCGTAGTACAGCGGATCTTCGATCTGTATCTGCAGGGGTACGGCAAACAGACTATCGCCAATATGCTCAATGAAGATGGCGTTTGCAGACGGTATAATCAAACAAAGTGGTACGGCTTCACGATTGACTATGTTCTGAACAATGAACGGTATATGGGCGATATTCTGCTCCAAAAGAGTTATACCACCGAAAGTCTGCCTTTCAAAAAAATGAGAAATAAGGGAGAACAACCGCAATATTATGTAGAGAATAGCAATCCTGCCATTGTAAGCCGAGAAACATACCAAGCGGTACAATCTCTGCAAAGGGAACGCAGAACAAATACCGTGAGGCAAAAATCCGTTTATCCGCTTACGGGTATACTGCGATGCCCCGAATGCGGCAGAGCCTTCCGCCGACAGATCGTCAGAGAAAAAGCATATTGGATATGCGGCGGACTTTCCTCCGGCGCAACCAAATGCAAAAGCATAAGATTACAGGAAGACGAAGTATACAGCAGCTTTCAAATCATGACCATGAAGCTCTCTGAAAATCGGGAATACCTCCTCGGTTCGCTGATCAAGCAAATCGAGGAAATGCAGTACCGCACAAGCGGCAGTCAGGAAAGGATCAAGGAACTTGACAAAGAAATTGCCGATCTCAGCACACAAAACCTTCTCCTTGCAAGGCTGCATACCAAAGGCATACTAAACGCTTCGGACTACGCAAAGCAGTCTTCCGACATCGGCAACAAAATAACAGAACTGCGAATCGAACGAAGAAAGAAACTCTCCGAGGACGAAGATGATGAACTTCTCGACGAGCTGAAAACGCTTGACGGGTTACTCGATGAAGCGGAAACAGAATGGGAATTTAACGGTGAGCTATTCGAGCAAATCGTCGTAAGTATTACAGCCAAAAGCAACTCGGAGCTTACCTTCAAGCTACTCGGAGGAATAGAATTGACCGAAAAAATATCAGAGAAAGGACGGTGCGAAACAGCATGAAGAACAGAACAATCCCCTTCGGATACTGCTACGATAACGGTACGGTATGCGTAAACAAAGCAGAAGCCGAAATCCTCGGTCAGATTTGCGAGTGCTACATAGGCGGCATGTCGCTGTTAAAGATCGCCGAGAAGCTGAACAAAGAAAAGATCGAGTATATGCCCGGTGTCATTGGATGGAACAAGGCACGGCTCATGCGGATCATCGAAGATAAGCGATATCTCGGAGACTGCACATATCCTGCTGTAATCACAGAGGATATGCACTCCAAACTGCTGAAAGCAAAATGCAAACGGAATACGCAAAAGGATACCGACCGAAGTGCAGATATCTTCAATCTGAATCTGCCTGTGCTGTGTCCGAACTGCGGATGTGAGATGCAGAGACGGCACGATACGCGGTGCAAAATATCGGAGCGATGGACTTGCCGAAACGATGAGTGCAAGACTTTGATCATCATAGCTGACGATGCACTCCTGCAAGAGATTACCGAATCACTGACGGCAGCCGTTAAACATCCCGATATAGTTACGGTAACAGACAGAAGCTGTGAACCGAGCGACGCTATTCGCAAAATGAATGCGGAGATCGCCCGAACCCTTGAAACATACAGTTTTCCTAAAGACGGCTTGCGTAAGAAAATGATGGAATGTGTCTCTCTAAAATATGCGGAGATACCTTCGGAAAAATATATAACCCAAAGATTGAAAGCGGACTTCGAGAAATCGAGTCCGCTTTCAACATTCCCGGCTGACCTGTGCAGACGAACCGTAAAGTCGGTGCATCTGAGAACAGACGGCACGGTCGGTCTTACTTTAATCAACGATCAGAAAATCGGAAAGGAGCAGATCGTATGAATCAAACAGCAACGATGCCTGCACCGAAAGTGGTACGGGTAATCCCCGCCACCATAGATATCGCAGCGGAAATCAAGAAATGCTATAAACAGCTTCGTGTGGCTGCCTACTGTCGGGTGTCTACAAAGCAGGAAGAACAGCTAAACAGCTATGAGGTGCAGAAAAACCACTACGAAGAACGGATTCGCAGTGAACCGAAATGGACGCTTGTAGGTATCTTCGCCGACAAAGGAATCACGGGAACAAGCATGAAACACCGTGATGAACTGAATAAGCTGATCCGTCTGTGCAAAAGAGGCAAAGTCGATATGATCATCACCAAGTCGATCAGCCGATTTGCCCGCAATACGCTTGACTGTATCAAGATGACTCGAATGCTCAGAGAAATCCATGTGGATGTGTACTTTGAGGAACAAAATCTGCACAGCATCGATCCTTCCTCAGAATTTTACATCTCTATCTACGGAAGCGTTGCACAGAGTGAATCGGAAAACATCAGCGCAAATGTCCGATGGGGTAAGGCACAAAGCGCAAAGGAAGGCAATGTGATATTCCAATGCAAGAACTTTCTCGGATACAGAAAAGGCGCTGACGGGCCCGAAATCGATCCCGAACAGGCAGAAACCGTAAGACTTATATACGACCGCTTCCTTGCGGGTGACAGCTTCATAAAAATCATACAATGCCTTGAAGAACGAGGAATCCCATCGCCCGGCGGAAAAGCAACATGGCAGCGCTCCACGATCCAGTCCATTCTATCCAATGAGAAATACAAAGGTGACGCTGTCACGGGCAAAACATTCATTGAAGACTGTATCAGTAAAAAAGTTAAGGTCAATCACGGAGAGCGTCCGAAGTACTATGTAGAAAACAATCATCCGGCAATCATTGACGCAGGAACATTCGGCAGAGTTCAGGAGGAACTTGCAAGGCGGTCAGGCAAACCGAAAATAAAGCAAGTCGGAACGAAAACCGAGCAAGGCAAATACTCAAGCAAATATGCTCTGACCGAACTGCTCATCTGCGGCGAATGTGGAACGCCTTACCGCCGATGCACATGGACAGCTAAAGGCGAGAAGAAGATCGTGTGGCGGTGCATTAACAGACTTGACTACGGAAAGAAATACTGCCACCACTCGCCAAGCATCGAGGAAAAAACACTTCATGAAGCAATTATGAAAACGATTATGAAGACGGCAAAGCAAAATGCCGAGGTCCTGAAAATCTTGAAGCTGCACATCGGCATGGGGTTGGAAACGGAAGAAACCGAGGATAGAAGCCTCGACATACAAATACGGATATCCGAGATAGATGCCGAATTCAAGAAAATGCTGAATGCAGTGTCTGAGGGCAACATCGAAAGCTTCGATGAAGAACGAGCAAGCGAACTCATGACCGAAAAGCAACGGTTGGCACAGCAGCTCGAACAGTACGCCAATATCCGCAATATACGGGAAAGCGCAAAATCCCGCCTCGATCAGATATTCACGATCCTTGACGGAATGCAGAATCACCCGATGGAGTATGATGACCAAATCGTCCGACAGATACTCGAATGCGTAGTTGTCGAATCCAAAGAAGAAATAAAGGTGGTATTCGTCGGCGGTCTTGAAGTACGAGAGCAACTGATTCCTTAAAATTCATGATTGCATTATTGACAAATAGATCATTATGATGTATAATAAATACAAGAATAATATGGGCGGTCAAAGTGTGGGTTTGCAGATGTTCGAAAAAGCACATGGGTTCAAAACTATCATCAAAAAACGCAAAAACATCTTTTTCGTAGCCGCCTCACAG
>JAQVYP010000012.1 GCA_029004655.1 Oscillospiraceae bacterium
GGAAGAAACTTTAAAATTGTTAGTTTGAAAATAGCACTAACCTTTTTGAAAGACTTAACAATTCGAATAAAAACACCGCCAAACTCGAACAAGCAAGGCGGGTTTGTAATGTAATTTGTTGATTCTGTCAATCAGTTGTAACATAAATTATTACTGTGGCAATTGAACTAAAACAGTTTAATTAAAGCAAAAAATCAGTCGTCTAAATCCGAATGAATTACTAATACCGGACACTTTGCTTCTGAAATTATTCTTTGAGTAACAGAACCTACAAAGAAACGTTTTATATTAGAAAAGCCTCTGTTACCCATCACAATTAAATCGAAATTCTCTTTTTCAGATATTTCTAAAATCTCTGCATGAGGTTCTCCAAGCAATACTTCTCTTTCAACTTTAACATTGCCAAAATCAGATTGCTTAATTATTAAATCTAACATTTGTTCGGAATTTTCGCGCATCTTACTTGTCAAATCATCTACATCAAACGACATTGCCCTGCCGGATATTACCGAGCCGTCAACCTGGCGCCACATTTGTTCACTTCTTTTAAACCTTCTTGAAACATCAGAACTAACAACATTAACAAGTTTAATTAAAAATCATAATTCTTTGCTATTTCTATGGCTTTTTTCACAACATTTAAGGATGCATCAGAACCATCAACAGGAACTAATAATATCATGTATATTTCCTCCTACTGTTTTGAACTCTTCTCCAATTTTAGGTTTTATAATATATTAATTTTTGCAAGTTAATTAGTTTGATTAACAATTAGAAATTTAAAAGTTAATTTTTTACTTATTTGTATGCTAACATATTTTATTTGTTCTGTCAATGAAGATACTATCATTGATTATACCCTATTTATTAGAGAATTGCCGTCAAACGATAAGCCGCCATTCATGTGGTTGTTTTTAGACTAATTATTTGTTTTTTGCTTTTTTTAAATCCTTGATTTTAGCCCAAGTATCAAGTATTATTATAAGGCTGATTATATTTTTAATTAAGTTTCAACATAATTTATACTAATTCCAAATAAAAATCAACCAATCTTCGCGGTCTTTTGTTTGAGAGACTGCGTTGTCGTTCTCGGCGGGCGATAGCCCGCCTTCGTCCTCCGCCTTGTCTCACAAACAAAATCCTCGCAAATCTTGGTCACTTTTTAATTGGAATTAGTATTACATAGCTAAAATTGGAGATTTATTAATAATGAAATTACTTAAAAAACTTTTAAATAAACATGCTTTGTTAATTTGTATTGCATTGTATGCAACAATTTTATACATTATCGGAATCGGTTGTCCTATTCGCGCATTTTTTGGAGTTCCTTGTCCGACATGCGGAATGACAAGAGCTATTATAAAACTTTTCTCGCTTGACATATTTGGCGCTTTTGAGTGTCATCTTCTCTTTCCGCTTGCAATAATTGCTTTGATTATTTTGATTTATGCAAAAAAACCGTTCTTAGGTTCAAAAAAACGCGAAAAATATTTTTGGACTGTAATTATTATTGCTTTTTTGTTATATTATATATTAAGACTTATTTTTGTAAGAAATAGTATTTTTTATATTGACACATATAACAGTATGCTGTTACAATTAATTAATACTATAAGGGGAGTGGTTGAATAATGGTAAACCAAAGAAGCTTAGTAACCTATATAATTTTAAGCATTATCACCTGCGGCATTTATTCCATTTATTTTTGGTACCAATTCACTGAAGATGTGAACAAAACATGTGCCGGAGATGGTGAAGAAACAACTAATTATATTATTGCGTTGTTACTTTCTATTGTCACTTGCGGAATTTATATGTACTACTGGTATTACAAGCTTGGAAATCGTTTGCAAGCAAATGCGCCAAGATATAAAATGAGCTTTCAAGAGAACGGAACTACTGTCTTATTGTGGATGTTAGTAGGTGTTCTATTATTTGGAATTGGCCCGTTTATCGGTATGTATTTCTTAATTAAAAACTTAAATGCTATTGGAAATGCATATAATGCTCACGTTGCTCAATCAAACTAGAATTGCGTAGATAAAAATTATAAGACAAAAAATCCACCGTGTTATTCGGTGGATTTTTAATGCATATTTTCCATTAATTAAAAAATGTATTGACAAATTGGACCATTCCTCATATAATGCAATAAATCAATAAAAACCTTTGAGTAAGAATAGTAAGTTTTGATATTTCGTTTACAGAGAGTTGCAGGTGGTGCGATTGCAACAACAAATGCTTTACCGAATGGACTTACGAGGGCAATCCGAAAACAATGTGTTAGTAGGTGCGACGGGAGCTTCATCCGTTATCAGCGAAGTGCGTATATTCGTACGCTAAAACAAGTGCATTCTTTTTAGAATGAATTTGGGTGGTATCGCAGGAGTTAATTCAGCTCTTGTCCCAGTACATGGGGCAAGGGCTTTTTTTATATCTATTTTTAAATTTAATATATTTTGAAAGAAGGAACCAAAATGTCAAAAATCCCACACAGAATTTATTTAACAGAAGATCAGATGCCAAAACAATGGTACAATTTGCGTGCCGATATGAAAGAGCTTCCTGATCCTATGATTAATCCCGGAACCGGCAAACCTGCAACTGAAGAAGACCTTTATCCTGTATTTTGTAAAGAGCTCGCACATCAGGAAATGGATAACGAAACACGCTATGTCGATATTCCGGAAGAAATTCAGGAATTCTATAAAATGTATCGCCCTTCCCCATTGATTCGTGCTTACAATTTGGAGAAAGCGCTTGGAACTCCGGCAAAAATATATTATAAATTTGAAGGTAACAATACTTCAGGCAGTCATAAATTAAACTCTGCAGTTGCACAAGCATATTATGCTAAAGAGCAGGGTTTAAAAAGTTTAACCACCGAAACAGGTGCCGGTCAATGGGGAACCGCTTTGTCTGAAGCATGTTCTTTCTTTGGAATACCGCTTACTGTTTATATGGTTAAAGTATCTTTTAATCAAAAACCTTTTCGTAAAGCAATAATTGAAACCTTTGATGCAAAAGTAATTGCTTCCCCAAGCAACACAACAAATTCCGGTCGTAAAATATTAGAAGTTGACCCTAATTCGGGTGGAAGTCTAGGTTGCGCAATTTCAGAAGCAGTTGAAACTGCGGTTACTACACCCGAATGCCGCTATGTTTTAGGTTCGGTATTAAATCAGGTTTTGTTACATCAATCCATAATTGGTTTGGAATCTAAAATAGCAATGGAATCAATTAACGAATATCCTGATATTGTTATTGGTTGCGCCGGTGGTGGCTCTAACCTTGGTGGGTTAATTGCACCGTTTATGCAAGATAAACTTACAGGAAAAGCTAATCCGCGTATTGTTGCTGTCGAGCCTGCTTCATGTCCTTCACTAACCCGCGGCAAATATGCCTATGATTTCTGCGATACCGGCAAAATCACTCCAATGGCTAAAATGTATACTCTGGGTTGTGAATTTATGCCATCAGCAAATCATGCCGGCGGACTTCGCTATCATGGCATGTCCCCTATCCTTTCAAAACTCTTTCATGACGGATATATGGAAGCCGTCTCTGTTGAACAAACTAAAGTATTTGAGGCAGCAGTCTTTTTTGCAAAGCATGAAACAATTCTCCCCGCACCGGAATCTGCCCATGCTATTCGAACTGCAATTGATGAAGCTTTAAAATGCAAGGAAACAGGCGAAGAAAAAACCATTTTGTTTGGTCTGACAGGAACAGGTTATTTTGATATGACAGCTTATAATGCATATTTAGACGGTTCTATGAGCGATTATGTTCCAACCGATGCAGATTTGCAAAAAGGCTTTGACGCACTTCCCAAAATCCCCGGAATACAAGAATAAATTGGCTCTATTCCCAAAATCGCATTTGTGACAATATGTATTAATGATAAGAAAAATTGTGGGTGCATTATTGAAGACGGCTTTGACGTCCCGCACAAACTCTATAATTGAAGATTTGAGTAGAACTAATAAATTATTTTTGTTGACAAATTCTTATTTCGATACTATAATATAATAATAAACCTTTGAGTAAGAATAGTAAGCAAGGCTATTTCGTTTCAAGAGAGTTGCAGGCGGTGAAATTGCAGCAGCGGAATCTATGCTGAATGGACTTACGAGGGCAATCCGAAAACAATGTGTTAGTAGGTGCGACGGGAGCTTTGTCCGTTATCAACGAAGTGCGTATTTTAAGTGCGTTAAACAAGTGCATTCTTTTCAGAATGAATTTGGGTGGTACCGCAGGAGTTAATTCAGCTCTTGTCCCATAGTTTTATGGGGCAAGGGCTTTTTTTATATTCATTTTTAGAAAGGTGTGCGAAAATATGGTTTTATATAAACGATGGCGAAAGCCGACTTATATTAATTGTGAATTTGGTTGTCTCATTAGGGACGGAAAACATTGTTTCGCTCATTCTAAATAAATATATATTTGAGGAGATTTTATCATGAAAACATTTAAAAAACTTTTGGCTTTAACTTTAACATTTGCTCTGTCGGTTGCTCTTGTAGCTTGTGGAAATACAACATCATCAACTAGCAGCAAAAGCACTGCTAAAAAACTGACTATCGGTGTAATTCAATATGCAACTCACCCTTCGCTCGACAACTGCTATAATGGTCTTGTACAAGGACTTAAAGAATCAGACTATGTTGACGGCGACAATATCACAATTGATTTTAAAAACGCACAAGGCGATATTGCTACCGCAAATCAAATTGCAAATAATATGTCCGCTTCAAATTATGACATGATTGTTGGAATTGCAACACCTGCCGCAATGTCTGCATATGGTGCGGCAAACGGAGAAATCCCAGTTGTTTTCTGCGCAGTATCTGACCCTGTTGCAGCAAAGCTTGTCAACTCTCTTGAACTCTCAGGTTTGAACTGCACCGGCAGCTCGGATAAGTTGAATTTGACAGCTCAATTAGCAATGATTCGTGCATTCCAGCCTGATGCTAAAAAAATCGGTATTCTTTATAATACTGCTGAAGCAAACTCCCTTTCACAACTTAATACAATAAAAGAGCTTGCGCCTCAATATGGATTTGAAATTGTTGCCTCCGGAGTTCAGTCTGCCGCAGATATCCCTGCCGCCGCAACTTCACTAGCCGGTAAGGTTGATTGCATAAATAATTTCACAGACAATCTAATTGTTGATAATCTCGGGGTTGTTTTAGAGCGTGCAAACGCCGCCAAAATTCCTGTTTACGGTTCTGAGGTTGAACAGGTTAAAAACGGTTGTCTTGCATCTGAAAGTCTTGATTATATTGATCTTGGCAAACAAACAGGTACATTGGCGGCAGTTGTTTTGGGCGGAAAGAAAGCAGCTGAAACATCAGTTGTGGTTGTAGATTCAAGCTATCCGGTTTATAATACTGATGTTGCTTCTGCTCTTGGCATTACAGTTCCCAGTTCATACTCTAGTGCAGAGACTGTTAAAACTACTGTAAAATAATAAATTAGAAGGTTTTATTTGATGGACATTTTGCTAAATCTTATAACGGTTAATTTAGAACAGGGATTTATGTATGCTTTACTCGCTCTTGGAGTTTACATTACTTACAGCATACTTGATTTTCCAGATCTTTCGGTTGACGGCACAGTACCTTTGGGAGCGGTTATTTCGGCTGTTTTAATCCTTAAAGGGTTTAATCCGTGGCTAGCAACAATAGCTGCCTTTGCAGCCGGTGCAATTGCCGGATGCGTCACAGGACTGCTGCATGTCAAATTGAAAATTCGTCCCCTTCTATGTGGAATTCTTGTTATGACAGCACTTTTGTCCATTAATCTTGTTATTATAAAGGCCGGTACCGGCGGAATGTCGGTGGCTTCGCTTTTCAACTCAAAGGTTATAACAAATGCTGCACCTGCTTCTTTTATTTCTTCAAACATTGGTGGCAGAAATTTAAGAACGTTGATTGTAATGATTACAATAGCTATAATCGTCAAGCTTTTGCTTGATTTGTATTTTAAAACAAAATCCGGTATGTTGCTACGGGCTACCGGTAGCAATCAGCAATATGTTACCATGCTTGCAAGGAATCCGGGTAATTCAAAAATCTTGGGGCTTGCGCTTGGCAATGGGTTTGCTGCAATGGCAGGTGCAGTAATTGCACAAACCAGCGGTTCTGCAAGTCTTCAGCTTGGAACCGGAATGGTTGTTATCGGGCTTGCCTCTGTTATAATCGGAACGAGTTTATTCCGCAAGTTCAAGTTTCTAAAGCCAACAACAAAAGTTATATTTGGAACAATTATATATAAAGCATGTCTTTCTGTCGCAGAACGCATTGGATTATCTGACTGGTTGAAATTTATTATGGCTGTTCTTTGTGTAATCGCTCTTGTTGCCGGCAGTGCACTCGACAAAGGAAAGGCGGTGTCCGGTAATGATTAAATTCGAAAATGTAACTAAAATTTTTAATCAAGGAACGGTTGATGAAACAATTTTATTTGATAACTTTAATTTTGAAGTTAAAAAGGGCGAATTTGTTTCTGTTATTGGTTCAAACGGTTCTGGCAAAACCACAATGCTAAACCTTCTTTGCGGTTCTTCTCCAATGGACAAAGGAAACTTGATTGTCAACAATATTGATATTACTAAGATGAAAGAATACCGTCGTGCGAAGGTTATTGGTCGTGTATTTCAGGATCCCGCAAAGGGTTCGTGTGCCAATTTAACCATTTTGGAAAATATGGCACTTGCCGATAATAAAACTGGGTCTTTCGGACTTTCCACTTGTGTCAATAAGCGTAAAACTGATTATTATAAATCACTTCTTGAAACATGCAACATGGGTCTTGAGAACAGAATGAATGTACCGGTAGGCTCGTTATCAGGTGGACAGCGCCAAGCTTTAGCACTTGTTTTAGCCAATATGACCGATATTGATTTATTGATTCTTGACGAACACACTGCTGCTTTAGATCCAAAGTCCTCAAAGACTGTAATGGATATTACTCAAAAGGTAATTGAAACTAAAGGCATTACAACTCTTATGGTCACCCATAACCTGAGATTTGCTGTTGATTATGGCAATCGTTTGGTTATGATGCATGAGGGAAAAATAGTTTTAGATCTTAATGAGAAAGAAAAGCAAAATATTTCGATTGACAACATTCTTTCAAAATTCAATCAAATAAGCATTGAGTGCGGTAATTAATAAACACCCGTTTAGCCAAATAAACTTTGGTTAAGCGGGTGTTTTAATCTTTTATACTTGCAAACACTGATGAACTAATATATAATTAATAGGTATTTTGAATTAAAAAGTTTGTAATAGGAGAATTCTTTTATGAAGATTGTTGATGGTTTTATTCTTAAAAGCATTGTCGATACCAATATAGTTGTACCTGTTGGTTCTAACAGTGTTTCATTCAATGCTATTATTTCTCTTAACGACAGTGGTGCTTTTTTATGGAAGCAACTTGAAAACGAGCAAAGCGAAGAAAGCTTGCTTGCAGCAATGCTTGCAGAATATGATGTTGATGAAGCAACTGCAAAAGCAGACATTCGTGAATTTTTAAATTCTATGAGGCAGGCTGATTTATTGAAATGACACCACAAAAAGTTTTAAAATCCATGGACGATCTTTGCCCTCTTATTACCGGCCTCATTGAAGACGGCACAGATGTTACATTAACTGTGACAGGAAACAGTATGTCACCTTTATGGCATCATTTGCAAAACAGTGTTGTGCTAACAAAGTGTGATCCTGAAAAGCTAAAAAAGGGCGACGTTCCTCTTTACAAGCGGGCTGACGGTCATTATGTGCTTCATCGTATTGTTAAGGTTAATGATAATTCCTTTGATTTAGCCGGAGATGCACAAACTCTAATTGAATATGGTCTTGAAAAATTCAGGGTAATTGCTGTTACAAAAGCATTTTATAGAAACAACAAACTTATTGAGTGTAATAATTGGCGATATAAAACCTATGAAACTTTTTGGCGGCTTGTTCTTCCCTTTCGACCATGTTTTTTAAGAATAAACCGTGTATTGTGTGGTAAAAAGAATGAACAAAAATAGCAAATCTTTAAAATGGATTTGGAAATATACAAAAAAATATGCTTTGGCAATAATTGCTATGTCTATCTTTAGTGGATTGATTGCTGTTATCTATGTTGGCCTGGCGCTTGTTTCGCGCCAGGCTATTGATATTGCCACAGGCGATTCAGAAGGAAGCATTATTTTTGAATTTGTTTTACTTTCTTTATTAATAATAGGGCAAATATTTCTTAATGTACTTAACAGCTCAATCCGTGTGCGTGTAAACGGCAAGTTTGATATCTCACTTAAACAAGGATTGCTGGACAGCTATATTGATAAACGGTATTCAAAAGTCTGTAAAATACACTCCGGCGAAATATTAAACAGATTTACAAGTGACATTGACATTGTGGTAACCGGTGTTGTGTCTATTATTCCCCAAACAATATCCATGATTGCAAAAGTTGCATCCGGATTATTTGTGTTGGTTTACCTAAACAGTTCCTTTGCGGTTATTATCGGTGTTCTTGGTGTGCTGTTGATTATACTAGGACGATTGTTTAATATAAAGTTTAAATATTTACATAAACTCTGCCAGCAAACTTCGGGAGTAGTTCGCGGTTATCTTCAGGAATGTGTTGAAAATATAGTTGTTATAAAAACCTTCTCGAATAAAATTCCGGTTATTAATAAGCTTTCTGATTATATGGACAAAAGCTATAAATTGAAAATCAAACGTAACACAATTAGCTTGTTTGCCAGCACTGGTATTTCACTGTTATTTACACTTGGATATTACGCAACGTTGGCTTGGGGTGCTTTACAGGTTGCAGCTAATACCATGTCATTTGGTACGCTAACTGCATTTTTACAAATAGTATCACAAATCCGTGCGCCTTTTTATAATATGTCCGGTATTATTCCGCAATACTATTCAACGATTGCATCAGCTGAGCGATTAATGGAAATAGAAGATATTGAAAGTGAACCAGCAAAGATTGAAATTGACCCTATCAAAATTTACAACAGCATGACAGAACTTGTGATTAATAATCTATCTTTTGGATATAACGATGAAATGATTATAGAAAACAGCAGTCTTAACATAAAGAAAAGCAGCCTAGTTTCAATAATCGGTGCTTCAGGTACAGGCAAAAGTACCCTGTTCAGACTTTTACTCGGACTGTTTGATCCAACTCACGGTCAAATTTATATTAACTGTGGAAACGGTAAAATAGACATTGACTCTCGCACTCGTTGCTTATTTGCTTATGTTCCGCAAGGCAACTTGATATTATCCGGTACTATACGAGAAAACATTGCTTTTGGCAATATTAATGTTGATAATGCAGCAATTGAACAGGCGGCAAAGGCATCCGCAATATTTGATTTTATCGATACATTACCCGATAAATTTGAAACTATGCTTGGAGAACGCGGGCTTGGTTTATCAGAAGGACAGATACAGCGAATAGCGATTGCCAGAGCATTAATTTGCGATGCGCCTATTCTCTTGCTTGATGAATGTACCTCAGCCCTTGATGAACAGACCGAGCATGAGCTCTTGCAAAACATTAAAAATTTAAAAACTAAAACTGTTATTTTCATTTCGCATCGCCCGGCAGCACTTGATATAAGCGACAGTATCATCAAACTTGAAAACAAGAAATTTGTTGTTCAATAAATTCTAATACTAATTTTGGTGCATTAATCTTTATTGATGCCCGTTTATATGATGAAATAAATGACTTATACTAATTCCAATTAAAAAGTGACCAAGATTTGCGAGGATTTTGTTTGTGAGACAAGGCGGAGGACGAAGGCGGGCTATCGCCCGCCGAGAACGACAACGCAGTCTCGCAAACAAAAGACCGCGAAGATTGGTTGATTTTTATTTGGAATTAGTATTAAAGCCATACCCCACAATCTAACCAAACATTTTTTCTTATCCCTACAACACCTATTTTAAACAGAAAAATGTCCTCAGGTTGTTTCCGCAACAACCTGAGGACATTTTTTATATTTATTTTTTAAGAAAATTTTAAACTTCTTCATTAAAGTGATGTAATAATTTTATGCAATTTCACCGCCGCGTTTTTTATCGGATGGCATTTTCAGTGTTTTGGGAACACGATTTGGGTTTCTGGTTATTTTCGGATTGGCTTTATCATTTACCGATTGCTCAGTAATTATGATACGCTCGATAGTGTGATCAGACGGTGCTTCAAACATAATTTTGTTAAGAGCACCTTCAACTATTGAACGCAGTCCTCTTGCACCTGTTTTATTGTCAACAGTAAGCTTCGCAATAGCCTTCAAAGCATCATCAGTAAATTCCAGCTTAATATCATCCATTGCAAACAATGCTTGATATTGCTTGATTAGTGAGTTTTTGGGCTCAACCATAACGCGAACAAGCATTTCCTCAGTCATATTATGAAGTGCTGAAAGAACCGGAAGACGTCCAACAAGCTCCGGAATTAATCCATATTTCATCAAATCTTCATGAGTTGCCACACTGATATCTGATTCTTGATCGATCATTTTCTTGGATTTAATTTCAGCACCAAAACCGAAACTGCTGCCCGATCCAATTCGCTTTTTTATAATGCTGTCAATTCCGTCAAACGCACCGGCACAAATAAACAAGATGTTTGTTGTATCAATCTTAATAAACTCTTGCTGTGGGTGTTTACGACCGCCTTGAGGTGGCACATTAGAAACTGTTCCTTCAAGAATCTTAAGAAGTGCTTGCTGAACACCCTCACCGCTTACGTCACGAGTTATGGAAGCATTTTCGGATTTTCTTGCAATTTTATCAATCTCATCAACGTAAATAATACCATGTTCCGCACGCTCAACATCAAAATCTGCTGCTTGAATCAGTCTTAAAAGAATGTTTTCAACATCTTCTCCAACATATCCTGCCTCAGTCAAGGTTGTTGCATCCGTAATTGCAATAGGCACGTCGAGAAATCTCGCTAATGTCTGTGCAAGCAATGTTTTACCAACACCAGTAGGACCCAACATCAAGACATTGCTTTTGGAGAGTTCGATATCTGTTTTCGTTCCAAAGAAAATACGTTTATAGTGATTATATACAGCAACAGACAAAACTCTTTTTGCTTCATCCTGTCCAATTACATATTCATCGAGATGAGCTTTTAATTCCTGAGGTTTTGGAAGTTTGAAATCGGAATGCTCGTGTACACCCTTTTTATGTGACTTAATAGCGTTTGGCAAGCCAATTTCGCCCTCTTCATCACCATTTATTAAAGAATAACATACCTCAATACACTCATCACAGATGCACACACCATGACCTGCAATAAGATGTTCTACCTCATTCTGAGAACGTCCGCAAAAAGAACAGCTAACATTATTTCCGTTTTCATTACTAGGCATTTAGATACTCCAATCCTATCTGTTTGTAATAACCTTATCTATAAGTCCGTAAGAACGAGCTTCTTCAGCAGACATAAAATTGTCGCGTTCTGTATCACGCTTAATTTCATCTAACGGTTTGCCTGTTGCTTCTGATAAGATTATGTTGATGCGTTCTTTAATATTAGAAATATGCTGAGCATGAATGAGAATATCAGTAGCCTGACCCTCAGCAGAACCCAAGGGCTGATGAATCATTATTTCACTGTTTGGTAAAGCATAACGCTTGCCTTTTGCTCCGGCTGCCAATAAAAATGCTCCCATGCTTGCTGCCATGCCCATACAAATTGTGCTAACATCACACTTGATATAGTTCATTGTATCAAAAATTGCCATTCCAGATGATACGGAGCCACCGGGGCTGTTAATATAAAAGTTAATGTCCTTATCAGGATCCTTGCCTTCGAGATATAGCATTTGAGCTATAATAATGCTGGCAGAAGCATTATCAACTTGATCTGATAACATAATTATTCGATCGTTAAGCAAGCGTGAAAAGATATCGTATGAGCGCTCTCCCTTACTTGTCTGTTCAATAACATATGGAACTAAATTCATATCCATTTTAGCCGCCTCCGTAATATTTTTAGAGCGACGGGAAAAGGATCACCCGTCGCTAAATTTAATAACCTGATAAATAGTATGAGACAAATAGAAATTTTATAAACAATTATTTATATTATTCCTCTGTTTTATCTGTTTCCTTAGCAGTTGTTTTTTTGGTTGTCGCTTTTTTAGTAACTTTTTTAGCTTTTTTCTCTTCAGAATCGTCAGCTTTATCTGAATTTTCAACAGGTGCAACAGCAGCAACCTTTTCGCTCTTTGCTTCAACATCAGAAATAACTGCATTTGATTTTACAAACTCAATTGCCTTCCCGACTGACAAATCTTTAATGAGTTCTTTTTCTGGAATAAATGATTTAATCTTATCGATTTCAGTCTTATATTCAATTGAAAGCTTTTCAAATTCAGCAGCGATATCTTCATCTGTTGGCTTAACATTTTCAAGCTCCGCAATTTTTTCAAGAGCAAGTCTGATCTTAACTTGACGTTCTGCCTGAGGTGCAAAACTCTTTTTGAATTCCTCAACAGTGCTGCCTGTATATTGCATGTATGTGTTCAGATCCATGCCCTGTGATTTGAGTCTGTACTCAAAATCCTGGACACTCTGCTCTGCTCTGTTATTGATCATAGCTTCCGGAATTTCTGCTTTCATTAGGTCAATAAGTTGATCAATCAATTGATTTTCAACATCATCATCTGATGACTTAGTTTTTTTCTCCATAGCCTTTGTCGTAAGATCAGCTTTTAATTCAGCCAATGTATCGAACTCGCTGACATCCTTCGCAAACTCATCATCAATTGCAGGAAGCTCTCTATTCTTGATTTCATGAAGCTTTACTTTGAATACAGCTGGCTTTCCGGCTAATTCAGCTGCCTGATATTCTGCCGGGAATTCTACATTTACATCAAACTCGTCGCCGTTATTGTGACCGACAATTTGCTCCTCGAAGCCTGGGATAAACTGATTTGAACCTAATGTAAGCGAATATGATTCGCCCTTGCCGCCTTCAAAAGCTTTATCATCAACAAAACCTTCAAAATCAATAATAGTGATATCACCGTCAACAGCTGCTCTGTCCTCAATACTAACAAGTCTTGAGTTTCTCTCAGCCATGCGGCCTAACTCTGCTTCAATTTCCTCATCTGTTACTGTTGGGATAACATGCTCTGCTTTAAGACCCTTATAACCGTCAATTAAAATTTCAGGATTAACAGTAATAACAACCTTAAACTCAATTCCATTAGTCTTATCAATAGATACCAAATCAAAATCTACTTTATCATCGACATAATCAAGTCCGGCTTCCCCGACTGCGCTTTCAACAGCATCTCCATAAAGAAGATTCAATGCATCCTCGAAGAAAACTGATTCGCCATAATGCTTTTCAATTATGCTCTGAGGAGCTTTTCCTTTTCTAAAACCTGGAACACTCATTTTACCGACGTTTTTGCGGTAAACCTGTTTAATTGCAGACTGAAAGCTCTCTCCGTCAATAGTGATATTCAACTCATAACGGTTGGTTTCAACCTTTTTGGATTCTTTTAAACTCATTATTATAGTCCCTCCACATTAAATGTACATTTTACTACTATAGCATACTATCCGCTGTTTTTCCATACCTTTTTTAATGAAATATAAATGATTTTCGAGTATTTTGTTGTTAATAATCATCAAATAATTAAAAAAGGTGTAAAATCTATACAATCACAAGAAATTAGTTTTAATTTAATTCCGTCATATTCCGCTACTGATTTGTGAAAACCAGTGCCATGAATATGTCCATGATACACCGTTTCAATATTATGATTTTTTAAAACCGTCAACATTTCGCTACACACCTGTGTCGAATAAACCGGTGGATAATGCAAGAAAACAAGCGGCTTTTTGCCGGTTGCTTCTGCGGCAGAAATTGATGTTTCAAGTCGTAATGCTTCGCGATTAATCACCTTTAATCCTTGCTCTGCTGAATCAAAGAACCAGCCTCGTGTTCCACATACAGCCCTATCTTCAACAACAATAGCATTATTATGAATCATTTGTATTGTGCTAAAGCCGTTTTCATCAAAAAAAGCTTTAAGTTTTGTTAATGTTGGCCACCAAAGGTCATGATTACCCTTTAGAATAATCTTTTTACCCGGTAAATTATTAAGCAATCGGAAGTCCTTCACTGTATCTGACAATTTTAAACCCCATGATAAATCGCCCGGAAGGACTACTGTGTCATTTGCTCCGACAATTCTTGTCCAATTGGCGTGTATTCTATCTACATAATTGTCCCAGCCACGAAAAATATTCATTGGCTTATCGGCAGACAAAGATAGATGTAAATCAGAAATTGCATAAATTGACATAGCCAACCTCTTTTTTAATAAAAATTTTCAGAATAAAATTGCTTTCAATGCTAATAATAATATTGGCTCATGACTTAGCAATTTTATTAATGAGCCAGTCAATTTTGTACTAGTAGTTTTTGCGAAGGGAAGGTGTAGATGATGGAGCCTGATTACGATTCTCAGAAAATTCCCGGCATCAAGTGTGATGTCAAAAACTGTCACTATCATGCAAAAGACGATAGCTGTGATGCCGGTCGTATCGAAGTAGGACCAGAGCACGCGAATGATTCGAGTGATACTATTTGTGCAACCTTTCAGCCAAAATAAGTACTGAACTGACAGGAAACGCTCGGCATAAATTGTCGGGCGTTTCTCTTACTTATACTAATTCCAATTAAAAATTATTCAATCTTTGTGGCATTTTTAATTTAAAGTAGTATTGATTTTTAGATAATCAAGCACGGCATCAATCATATTATCTTTTTTACATACATTGTTAAATCTTACTGTTGCCTTTTCCAATTCCAAAATTGGCTTTGGAATTTCTGTGTTTGTTACTTCGTGTAAAGCTTTTACCTTTTCGAATTCGCCGTCTGACAGCTTTTCAGGAGCAATCGCTTCAAGAACAGACGAGGAGAATTTATATGGGCTTGCTGTTGAAGCAATGATTGTTGGGTGAGTATCTCCCGTTTTTGCTATATAATCATCATATACCGCCAAAGCAACCGCTGTGTGGGTGTCAATTAGATAACTGTATTTTTCAAAATAGCTGCGAATCGTTTCTAGTGTTTTTTCATCATCACATGATTCAGCCCAGAACAAGTCCTTTATTTTTTTGCTGATTTCGGATGTAACGGTGTACTTTCCTGTTGCTGCCAACTGCTCCTGCAAATCCGTTATCATAGCTGCATCTTTACCGCTTAGCTCGTAAAGCATACGCTCCAGATTGCTTGAAATTAGGATATCCATTGACGGAGAAATAGTGGTATAAAATTCACGATTTCTGTCGTAATCGCCGGTATTAATAAAATCGGTAAGAACATTATTTGAGTTGGAAGCACATATCAACTTAGCTATTGGTGTTCCCATAATCTTTGCATAATATGCCGCCAAAATATTACCGAAATTGCCTGTTGGAACAACTACATTAAAGCCTTTTTCAACGTCCGCACCGCTTTCCATCAGATCGCAATATGCCGAAATATAGTAAACAATCTGCGGAACAAGACGTCCCCAATTGATAGAGTTTGCACTTGAAAATTGCATATTGGAATCAGCCAAACGTGCTGCAACATCAATATCAGCAAAAATCTTTTTAACTCCGGATTGTGCATCATCAAAATTCCCGTCAATAGCGCAAACAAATACATTTTCACCCAACTGTGTGTCCATTTGCAATCTCTGCATTGGGCTTACACCGTTATTTGGATAAAATACGATAATTTTTGTATTTTCAACATCCTTGAAGCCTTCAAGTGCTGCTTTGCCCGTATCGCCCGATGTAGCAACCAAAATGACAGTTTCTTTACCGTTAGACACTTTATTTGCAGAAGTTGTCAGCAAATATGGTAAAAGTTGAAGTGCCAAATCTTTGAACGCACATGTTGGGCCATGCCATAGCTCCAGAATGTATTTTCCGTCTGCAAGTTTTGAAAGAGGTGCCGGAAGATCATTATCAAATGTTCCACTATAAGCGCCTTCCACGCAATAATTAATATCATCGTCGGAGAAATCATCAAGAAAATTTCTTAAAATATATTTTGCTCTGCCGATGTAATCTAGTTTTCTTAAGTTTTCAAAATCAGTTGCACTCAGTTTCGGCGTTGTTTGAGGAACAAACAATCCCCCATCCTTTGAAATTCCCTGAGCAATTGCCTGTGCAGCACTAACGCTTACATTATCACTTCTTGTACTTTTATAAACCATATGGTAAAAAACCCTCCCGAGCAGATTTAACTTCAATTACCACACTATTTTACTCTAATATTACGTATTTGTCAAAAGTTTATCATAAAACTTATAAGCATTATTAAAAAACAATTTTTTCAGGGTTAAACTGTCAATACCTTTATCCCACAAAAACTCATATAATTGCTCTATATCGGCTGGATTTTTAAGTTTGGGAGACATGGTTGCTCCGTCAAAATCACTACCTATGCTCAAACAATTTTCAAGACCTAAATCGAGCATATGTGAAACATTGCTGTAAACTTTATCATAAACATCGCCATCGCCTAAAAATTCTGGATAAAAGCAAATTCCGACTATGCCATTTTTTGCTTTAATCAATTTCAATTGTTCATCAGTTAAATTACGCTTATGTTTATTTACGGCACTACAATCGGAATGGGTTGCTAGAACATTATCCGCATGAGTAATGCAAGAATAAAAGCTTTTCGAATTAAGATGTGATAAATCAACTGCCATATTCAAGCGGTTCATTCGCCTTATAACATCATTTCCAAGCTTTGTCAGCTTTCCATAACTTTTTGCACCGCCCGCAAGTCCGTTTCCTTTATTCCATGTTAAGGTGATGATTTTTACACCATCGCTATGAATCTGTTCAACTCTAGCAGGTTCATTTTCAATCAATGCGCCACCCTCAACCGATAAAAATGCGACTGATTTATTTTGTTCAAGCGTATCTTTAACTTCGCTTTTTGTCTTGCACATAACAATATCTTTCGCATTTGATTGAAAATTATATATCGCATCATTCAATATTTGCATGTACAATGCATAAGGATTTTTCAAATTATCATTTATCCAAATAGCAAAAATCTGACAGTGCTTTTCAAAATTTTGCAAATTCTGAATCGACACTGCCAGCTTATCATTCCTTAAATTATATCCGTTTTTATAACACTCGTATAGCGTATCACAGTGCAAATCGAATAAATCAAACATTAGCCATCATCTCCAAAAGCGTTTTCGATGTAGTTGATTTTAACGTCTGAAAAGTCGCCACTTTTTGCTGTGATTATTTCTGCAACATCAAATCTTGGTTGCAAGGCGACACTGTTGTTATAAATGAATAGTCGCGCCGTTGCAATAATTTTCTGTTGCTTTCTGCGATCGACAAATTCCGCCGGTGAAGCAATAGAATTCGCGCACCTTGTTTTAACTTCGACAAACAAAATAAGCTCATTATTTTCTGCAATAACATCAATTTCACCAAATCGGCTATGATAGTTTTTTGCAGTTATAACAAATCCTTTTGTTTTAAGATATTTTGCGGTAATATCCTCGCCGATTTGTCCGATTAAATTACTATTGCTTTTCATATATTTTCTTTAAAAAGCTCAATCTATGTATTTCTGACGGGCCACATTCTAAAATTTTATCAATATGAAGTTTCGTGCCATATCCTTTATGTTTGCAAAATTGATATTGCGGATAAGCTTTGTCATATTCGAGCATCAGCCTGTCACGCGTAACCTTTGCAAGCACTGATGCCGCCGCAATTGAATAGGATTTTCCGTCACCCTTTATAATAGTTGTACATGGGACAGGGATACCTCTAGGCACTTGGTTGCCGTCAATTATTGCAAAGTCACATTCAGAGCCCAGTCCACTAATTGCGCGATTCATTGCCAAAAATGTTGCATTCAAAATATTAACTTCTTCTATCTCTTGAACACTTGAAAATGCGACACTGTAAGAAACAGCTTTTTCAATTATTATATCATAAAGAAATTCGCGCTTTTTTTCTGTTAATTTCTTTGAATCATTTAAGCCTTGAATAACGCAGTCATTGGGTAAAATCACTGCGGCTGCACAAACCGGGCCGGCAAGAGGTCCTCTGCCCGCTTCATCAACACCGCAAATAAATTTGTATCCTTGTGCCGTAAACATATTCTCAAATTCAAAATCAGGCATTTAGTTGTTTTTCTCCTTAAACGGAATGGTCAAGACCATTCACTACAAATTGTAGCAAGCTTTAGAAAACCCAATATTTATTTTTTTAGGGGCAGCCTTGACTGTTACAAAACAAGAGTTTCGCAATCGACTATTCTGGGCTTTCAAGCGTTATGGCACCTAGTTTTCCGCTTCTGAACTCATCAAGTAGCATGGTTGACGCCCGTTCTGTATCAACAGAGCCGCCACGAATAATCATTCCGCGCTTTTTGCCTATTTCGCAAAGCAGGTCATTTGGTTCTTGTGAAAGATCTTGAATTTTATATCTTTCGGTTAACAATTTTCCATAATTCTTTGCTAAATATTCGCACAAGTGAACTGCCAAAGTTTCAATATCAATTACATTATCCTTCACAGCGCCTGTAAATGCCAAATGCTCACCGACAGTTGCATCCTCAAACTTTGGCCACAGCACACCGGGAGTATCCAACAAATCAAGATCTTTTTCGATTCTATACCATTGGTTGCCCCTGGTAACACCCGGTCTGTCTTCAACTTTTGCTTTTGAGCCATGTGCCATCCTGTTAATAAAAGATGACTTTCCGACGTTTGGTATACCGACTATCATAATTCTAAGCGGCTTGCCAACCATACCCTTTGCGCGGTAAAATTCAAGTTTTTCTGCCAAAACACTCTTAATTGCCGATGAAAAAGCAGAAACACCTTTCCCTGATTTGCAGTCAACAGCAATTGCCATTTTTCCGTTTTGCTTGTAATAATCAATCCATCTTTTGGTTACATTTATATCCGCCATATCACATTTATTTAACAAAACGATATGTGGTTTGCCTGCAATAATACCTGCCAGTTCCGGATTGCGGCTGCTGACAGGTATACGTGAATCAACTATTTCAGCGACAGCATCCACAAGCGAAAGACTTTCTGTTATCTTGCGTCTGGTTTTTGCCATATGGCCGGGAAACCATTGGATTCCCTGAGCGTCACTCATATTAAACTCCTTTTTCTTACGTTAGCAATAAAATTATTAATATAATCCTCCGAATTGATCAAAGGGATAAACTCTAAACAGTGCTTTTCCCAAAACATATCGTTCATCTACAAGACCAATTTGGCTGGAACGACTATCAAGTGACTCCGCCCTATTATCGCCAAGGACGAAAATATGCCCCTCACTAATTCTGATTGGGAAAGTAATATCATACTTATTGGTGGTAAGGGTTCTGGTATATGGCTCATCAAGTGCAACATGATCAACATACACGATACCTGCCTCGAAATCGATATCAACCACTTGATTTTCAGTTGCGATAACACGCTTTATTATCGGTTCATCGTATTTGTAAGTACCATTACTTGCCTCGTTTACATAATTTCGCGATATTACTATGATATCCCCTCGTTGCGGCGTATATAGAAAATTCGAAATAATTATTTTATCATCTTGGTGCAGTGTTTCTTTCATTGACGGTCCGATAATACCCACAGGACGAAAAATAAAAGTGAACAAAATGACAACAACGACAATCGCAGCAACAATACAATCAACCCATTCAAACACTTCGTGCATGACAGTGCGAGATTGTGTTGCTTCTTCAAGTTGAATTTTCTT